>CAIVQM010000462.1 GCA_903908025.1 uncultured bacterium | reverse complement strand
TGCGGGCGCCGAGTGTGTCTACGTCGTCGACTCGGCGGGAGCCATGATCCTGGGCGACGCTCAGGAGCGCGTGCAGTCGGTCATCAACGAGATCGGCCGTGATGCACAGGTCGGGTTCCACGGTCACCAGAACCTGTCGATGGGCGTCGCGAACTCGGTGCTCGCCTACCAGGCCGGGGCCCGGCAGGTCGACGGTGCGCTGCTGGCGCTAGGTGCTGGCGCGGGCAACTCGCCGACCGAGGTGCTGGCCGCGACCTTCGAGAAGCTCGGAGTCCCGACGGGAGTCGACGTCCAGGCTGCGCTCGCTGCCGCCGAGGAGATCGTCAAGCCGATGGTTCCCCGGATCCCGCGCATGGACCGTTCGTCCATCGTGCAGGGCTATGCGGGCGTCTACTCCAGCTTCCTGCTGCATGCCGAGCGAGCGGGTGAACGCTACGGGGTGCCCGCGCACGAGATCCTCCAGCGCGTCGGGGCGGCCGGCTACGTCGGCGGCCAGGAGGACATGATCATCGACATCGCCCTGCAGATCGCGCAGGAGCGCGACATGGGTGACCTCGCCGCAACGGGTGTCCGCTGACCATGTGGACCGTCAATCACGCCGCCGACGTGCTGCAGGCATGCGAGCAGGAGCGTGTCGACCGGCCTCCGATCACCGATGAGTGGCCGGAGATCGATCTTGCGAGCGCCTATGCGGTGCAGGACGAGGTGCTTCGCCGCAAGCTCGAGGCCGGGGAGCGCATCGTCGGAGTGAAACTGGGACTGACCTCGCGAGCCAAGCAGCAGCGGATGAACGTGCACGCACCGCTGACGGGCTGGCTCACGGATGCGATGGTGCTGCCTGCCGGCGTGCCGGTGCCACAGGACCAGCTCATCCACCCGCGTGCCGAGCCGGAGATCGTCTTCGTCCTCGGCCGGGCGCTAGAGGGCCCCGGTGTCACGGCCGCATCGGCGATGGCGGCCGTCGACATGGTCTACGGCGGACTGGAGATCATCGACAGTCGATACCGCGACTTCCGGT
This sequence comes from uncultured bacterium, assembly GCA_903908025.1. Lineage (GTDB taxonomy): Bacteria > Actinomycetota > Actinomycetes > S36-B12 > S36-B12 > UBA10649. Next base: position 7,652 of record CAIVQM010000462.1, on the reverse strand, counting down.
TCACGCTCACCGACGTTGTCGCCGACAACGCCTCGTCGGCGAAGTTCATCATCGGAGGCGTCGGGCGGCGCCCCGAGGAGCTCGACTTGGCGCTTGAGGCGGTCCTGCTCGAGGTCGACGGCGCCGTCGTCGATTCAGCGACGGGGGCCGCGGTGCAGGGGCACCCCGCCGAAGCACTTGCCCTCGCGGCCAACGATCTGGCGCAGCGCGGGCTTCGGCTCGAGGCTGGTTGGATCGTCCTCACCGGCGGCATGACCGATGCCGTCTTCACACCGCCGGGGTCTACCGTTGGTGCGCACTTCACAAATCTCGGATCAGTCGTCGTCTCCGGCGGCTGAGCGTCAGCAGGAAGGATCCGGCATGGATTTCTACGGCCACATCATCGACGGCGTGGAGGTGCCTTCTATTGACGGCGCCACGATGGATGACATCGATCCCTACACACGCGAACCGTGGGCGCTGATTGCATGCGGAGGGAAGGCCGACGCTGAACGGGCCATTGCCGCAGCGCGCAAGGCGTTCGACAGCGGGCCGTGGCCGCACATGGGCTACGAGAAGCGCCAAGCGATCCTGCACCGCCTCGCGGATCTCATGGACGAGCATGCTGACGAGCTCGCGATGGCCGACACCCGTGACATGGGCAAGCCCATCGTCCAGGCGCACCATGACGTCACCCGCAGCTCGCTGAACATCCGCTTCTTCGCCGACCACGCGCGCATGACGCCGGGCGAGGCGCTGCCGATGGACTCGGGACATCACGCGTACACGCGCTTCGACCCGGTCGGAGTCATCGTGGCGATCTCGCCGTGGAACTTCCCGCTCATGCTCGGCACCTGGAAGATCGCACCGGCGCTGGCGTGGGGCAACACCGTCGTGTGGAAGCCAGCTGAGGACACCCCCGTGTCGGCGACCCTGCTGGCTCGGCTGGCGATCGAGGCGGGTATGCCGCCGGGTGTTCTCAACGTGGTCCACGGCTACGGACCCGATTCGGCCGGCTCGGCGCTCACCGAGAGCCCCGACGTCGACCGCATCACCTTCACTGGTGAGTCGGGCACCGGCAAGATCATCAGCGCGGTGGCTTCACGTCACCTGACACCGGTCAGCCTCGAACTGGGTGGCAAGGGCGCGAACATCGTCTTCGACGACGCCGATCTCGACAATGCGGTCGATTGGGCCGTGCAGGCGATCTTCCGCAACGCGGGTCAGATCTGCCTCGCGGGGTCCCGGCTCTTCCTGCAGCGCGGGATCTCCGAGGAGTTCCTGCGGCGCTACAAGATCGCTGCTGAGGCCATGGTGATGGGCGACCCGAAGGACCCGGCGACCGAGTTCCCCCTTGCCCTGGCCAGCGAGGAGCACTTCACCAAGGTCAGCAGCTACCTCGACTCGATCGTCCCGGACGGCGGACGGGTCCTCACCGGGGGGCTTGGCGAGGGCTGGAGCGTCCTGCCGACGATCGTGGTGGATGTGCCGCCGTCAGCACGCGTGTGCCGCGAGGAGATCTTCGGCCCGGTGGTTGCCGTGCAGGTGTTCGATACTGAGGCGGAGGTCTTGGCAGCCGCCAACGACTCGCGCTACGGCCTCAATGCGATGGTCTTCACGGAGAACCTCTCCCGCGCGCATCGCATGGCGGCACGACTGCGTGCCGGAACGGTGTGGGTGAACTGCTTCTTCATCCGCGACCTGCGTGCCCCGTTCGGTGGCTTCGGCGATTCTGGTGTGGGCCGTGAAGGCGGCAACTTCAGCCGGGAGTTCTGCACCGAGCCGAAGGCCGTCATCCTGCAGATCAACGACGATCCGGACGCCTGACGTCAGCGATCACGCGTCAGGGTGATTCGTCGGCCATCAGGTCGGCGATGCCGGTGACGCGCGCGACCGTGAAGGAGCGCACGCTGTCGGTGCGATGGTCGAATGCGGTCAATACCCCGCCGGACAGTCGGATCGGGTCGACGATCTGCTGGGCGATAGTGCCGTCGGTGTCGGCGTAGCCGATCCACAGCGGCCGGTTGTCGGTCAGCGCTCCCCGCAGGGAGGTGAGAATCGCAGCAGACGTCAGGCTCGGCAGGTCGACCCGTGATGCCGGGCCTTCGACCGTGGAGATCCGTCGGCCGCTTGCCTTGTCTCCCGCACGCAGCGTGCGCACCGCCGCGGCCACGAGCGTGTCCTCGGGAAGGCGGCGCGTGGTGACGGGAGATGAACGGGGGGCGCGTGTGCGTCGGTCCTCGGGCCGGCGGATGACCACGACGCCGTCGGGGCTCTCGGCAGCGGGCGCGTAGCCTGCGCCGCGCAGTGCCGTCAGGAGTTCAGACGTCGGAGCCTGGCTGACGACAACCGATTCCGCGATCCGTTGCAGGCCGAGCGTGCGCAGTCGGCGATCGCCGAGGATCGCGCTCAGGGCCTCGGCGTTGTCGCTGCGAATGTAGGCAAGTGCGCCACCGACGCGCACGGCACCATGGCGACGTGCCACGTCGTCGACGAGGTAGGTCAGCGGCTGCGGTACCGGTGTGCGAGACAGGTCGCGCAGCAGGTCATGAATGGTGTCGGCATCCCAGCCGGCATCCATCGCCCGCCGGATGGACGACTCGCTGATGCGGTAGACGGTGGCGTGGCCGCGCGACTCCACATCGGCGAGCAGACGCAGATTGCGAGCCGCACTGGCGACGAGCGGCCCTGGAGCGACGATGGTCAGGTCGGCCTGGATGAGCACATGGTCGACATCGATGGGCAGCGCCTCGGCAAGGCAGGTCGCGATGCGGTGAGCCTGTGCGCGCTGGGCACTGGCTGTCGTCACGTCCACGTCGAGGATCATCCGCGCGGCGGCGCTCAGGGCACCCGCGCCAAGCAACCCGAGGTCGGCGCCCTCCTGCAGGGTCGCAGCGACGGCGAGGCGGCGCAGATCACCCGCCCGCCGAGGCTGATGGTCGTCGAGCACCGCGAGGATGTGCTCCTGTGACAGGGACACTCCCTCCGGCAATCCGGCCAGCAGCCCGAGAATGTCGCGCCGCAGGACGGGAACCGCCCTGCGGTCCCGATCTGCCGACAGCACCTGCGTCTTCTCGTCGGCGAGGGAAGGCAGTCGCGGCAGGGCCAGCCACGCCTGCACGAGATCGATCCACTGCTCGGCAGGCTCCTTGGCGATCCAGGCGTCGTAGTGGTCGGTCGGCACCCAGTGCGGGGACTCATCGTTGTCGTCGGTGAACAGCCGTGCGGCCTGTGCAATCTCGATGGTCAGCGCTGTGCGAGCCCAGTCCGTGTGGAGACGTCCGCGCGCCGCGGCGAAGTCGCGCAGCGAGAGCCCCCCGCTGCGCAGGATCGCCGGTGGATGGATGGACCAGTCGTCGAGCAGGTCGCGGACGAGGGCCAGCGCCTCGCGTGCGTGCAGGGCCGCCTGGCCGTCCACGTCACGCATCTCGCGGTGTTCGCCGTCGCCGGGACCTGGCCTTGGCCACGTCGGGGTGGGTGCCGATGCCACCAGGTCGCGAACGGGGTGGACGGCTCGCAGGGCGGTGGGCGCACCCCACAGCAGGGCCAGATCGCGCAGATCGACCAGCGCAGCCTCCAGGTCACCGCGAGCCTCGGGCGGCAGGTCGCCCCCCGCGACCATGACGATCTCGGTCGCGCCCGCCGGCGACTCGACGGTCAGCTCGGCGGCGGTATGCAGGACATGCAGACGCATGGTGTCGAGAGCGTCGAGGCAGCGCGAGATCGAGGGACCGGCCGTCGCGCGTGCGGTCAGAGCGGTGAAGTCCGGGGGCACCGGGTGCAGGAGATCGGGCCGGCGGCGCAGCAACCGACCCATGGCAGCGTCATCACGCTGCCGCAGGTCGTCAGCGAGACTCCGGGGGGCGGCCATCCAACCTACGGTACGCCTGTCGGTGTCAGCGGCTTCGTCGGCCGCGGGCACCCATGGCCAAACCAACGCACACCACGACAAGTCCGACCCCCGTGAGCATGGAGAGGAACCACATCGCGCCGGGCAGTTCGAGGGATGGCACGACCAGCGGAAGGATTGCGATGAGGGTGAAGACCAGGCCCACGGCCATGATCCAGCCGCCGATGCGCAGTACGAGGTCGGAGCGGGAGTCGGAAGGGGTCACGGGGTAACCTTTTCAGGCGCGGGGAGCCCGTGCCGACGGCACCCGCCGTTCGCCGTGTGCAATGTGAGCGAGGCAGCCGTGCCGACCGGAACAGTCAAGTGGTACGACGCCGAGAAGGGCTTCGGCTTCATCTCATCGGATGAGGGCGACGATGTCTTCGTGCATGTCTCCACGCTGCCCGCCGGCGTCACGGCCCTGAAGCCGGGATCCAAGGTCGAGTTCGGCGTGGTCGACGGTCGTCGTGGGAAGCAGGCGCTGTCGCTGACCGTGCTGTCGGCGGCTCCGTCGGTGGTCAAGAGCTCGCGCAAGCCAGCCGACGACATGGCCATCCTTGTCGAGGACCTCATCAAACTGCTCGACGGCATCTCGAACCAGTTGCGCCGGGGCAAGTACCCGCCGGACCCGATGGCCGCCAAGGTCGCCGCCGTGTTGCGCGCGGTCGCCGACGACTTCGATATCTAACTGGTCGTGAGCGGGAAGATCCAGATCCCGCGGGAGCCCTTGTCGTCCCCTGCCACCACGGCCAGCGACGCACCGCCCGCGGGCAGTTGCTCCCGGGTCGGCGTGAACCGGAAATACGTGCTTGTCACGGGTGTGTCGCTGAGGCGCTGACCGCCGAGGACCGGGAACCAGCCGATGTCGGCCACGACCGGATCAACGGAGATGCCGATCGTCTGGCCAGGCAGCGTGCTCACCGCCGCGGTGGTCTTAGCGGCCTGCTCAAGGGCAGCGGCCGCGCAGGTGGCGTCATCGAGGTAGCTGCCGTCGGTGGCCCAGCAGGCGGCCCGCTGGAACTGGCTGGTGGTGCCGGAGAAGATCGAGGCCCCGGGGTTCGGCTTCTCGCAGGCGGTCAGGCCGAGCGTCACGACGGCGACACCAGCAAGGACGAGTGACAGGCGGGCGCGCTTCATGTGTCGAGACTATCGCTGGCCCCAGCCTCGGCCTGATCCGGCCGGTGGGCCACAATCAGTCCATGACTCCGACTGCATCCGGCGAGGCCAAGCGCGACTCGGCGCTCGTTGCTGCCGTCGATATCGCGCGGGCCGCCGCCGAGGCCGACGCCGGTGCGGAGATGGTCGGTGAGCACCTCGGCGTGGTCATGGAGGACGAACGCCTGGCCACCCATGCCTTCGGCTGCCTCAATCCCGGCTATGTGGGCTGGCAGTGGGCGGTGACCCTGACGCGGGCCCCGAGGGCCAAGGTCGTCACGGTCAACGATGTCGCACTGCTACCCGGGCCGGATGCCATCGTCGCTCCGGCGTGGCTCCCGTGGAGCGAGCGGGTCCGTCCCGGCGACCTCGGGCCAGGCGATGTCCTTCCCACGTTGCCCGATGACGAGCGGCTGATCGCGGGCCTCACCGGCGAGGAGGACCTTGAGTCCGTCGCCTCCCTGTCCCCGCTTCATCCGGGCCAGTGGGAGCTCGGTCTCGGCCGCCTTCGCGTGCTGTCGCCGCTCGGCCGCGACGATGCCGCCGACCGTTGGGTCAGCGGCGACTTCGGCCCGACCACACCGATGGCCCGTCAGGCATCAGGGGAGTGCTCGACCTGCGGCTTCATGCTGCCGATGGGTGGTGCGCTTGGCCAGCAGTTCGCGGTGTGCGCGAATCCGATGAGTCCGGCCGACGGTCGCGTCGTCGCTCTTGCCTTCGGCTGCGGCGCGCATTCAGAGGTCGAGCCTGAGGCTGAGGTTCGGTCAACCTTGGCGCAAGACGAACTGAACTGGGATCCGCTGGACCTCGGTCACTCCTGACCTGAGCGTCGCATCGCGCGACGCCTGCGCCAGCGCAGGAAGATCAGCCCGCCCACGCCGCTGACGACTCCGACCGCCGCTGCCCCGATCCACCACGTGGTGCCGTTCGCGGCGAGGGTTGATCGTACGAGCAGCAGGACCACGAGCAGCACAGACCACACTGCGGTGCCGATGGCCACCGGAAGGATCGCATCCGTATCCGATTGGCCGAGATTTCCTCCGGACATGGTGCGCTCACGGTACCCTGCGCCCGGAACGTCCGACACCGTCGCCTTCCCCGGCGAGCTCTCTGCGCATGGCATACCCGGGAGGCTTGATGTCCGCACCAACCCAGACCCCAGCACTTAGTGGATTCGATCGCTGGTTCGAACTCACCAAGCGAGGATCCACGTACGGCACGGAGATCCGTGGCGGATTCGTGACGTTCTTCACGATGGCGTACATCGTGGTGCTCAACCCGCTCATCATCGGAACGGCCAAGGACATCAACGGCCTGTTCATCGGTGGGACCGACGATGTCATCAAGTCGATCACGATGGTGACGGCCGCCACGGCACTGGTCGCCGGGCTCATGACGATCCTCATGGGCGCGATCGGCCGTTTCCCGATCGCCATAGCGGCTGGCCTCGGACTCAACGGCTACGTGGCGTTCACCCTCGCACCACAGATGACGTGGGCTGACGCGATGGGCCTGGTGGTCCTCGAAGGCGCCTTCATCCTGCTGCTGGTCCTGACGGGGTTCCGGTCGGCCGTCTTCCGCGCCGTCCCCGAGCAGCTCAAGTACGCCATCGGCGTCGGTATCGGCCTGTTCATCACCATCATCGGCCTGGTTGACGCGGGGATCGTTCGTGGCGGCGTGCCGCTCGTGTCCTTCGGCATCTTCGGCCAGCTTCAGGGCTGGCCCATCTTCACCTTCGTCTTCGGCTTGCTCCTGACGATCATCCTTGTCGTGCGCAAGGTGAAGGGTGCGATCCTCATCGGCATTCTTGCCACCACGGTCCTCGCCATCGTGATCGAAGCGTTGTTCGACGTCGGTTCCAAGAGCGGGCCGGACGGTTCCGTGGTCAACCCCGTCGGCTGGGGCCTGAACGTCCCGTCAGTGCCGAGTTCACTGTTCGCGATGCCGGACCTCGGTGCGCTGGGTCAGTTCAACCTCTTCGGGTCCTTCCAGATGATCGGCGTCGTCGCGTCGATGCTGGCGATCTTCTCGCTGACGCTGAGTGACTTCTTCGACACGATGGGCACGGCCTTCGGCCTGGCAACAGAAGCGGAGTTGCTTGAGGAGGATGGCGACATCCCGCATCTCGAGAGCATCCTGATCGTCGACTCGGTGGCAGCCATCGCGGGCGGCATGGGCTCAACGTCGAGCAATACCGCCTACATCGAGTCGGCCTCCGGCATCGGCGAAGGTGCTCGCACCGGCATCGCGTCGCTCGTGACCGGTGCGTTGTTCCTGCTGGCGATGTTCTTCGCGCCGCTCGTCACCGTGATCCCCTACGAGGCGGCCACCCCGGCTCTCGTCGTGGTGGGCTTCCTGATGATGACGCAGATCCGGCATATCGATTTCACCGACTACTCGATCGGCATCCCGGCGTTCCTGACGATCGCGCTGATGCCGTTCACGTACTCGATCGCCACCGGCATCGGGGCGGGCTTCGTGACCTGGACTGTCATCAAGATCTTCACGGGCAAGTCCAAGGAGATCGGCTGGCTGATGTGGGTGATCTCGATCGCCTACCTGGTGTACTTCGCGATCAGTCCGATCGAGTCCTTGCTCGGTGTCGGCGGTGTCTAGCCGCCCAACGTAG
>CAIVQM010000461.1 GCA_903908025.1 uncultured bacterium | reverse complement strand
GGCGGCAAGCGCGGCAGCCGTGCTGCTCGCTGCGGGTACGCCGGGCAAGCGCTTCGCGCTCCCGCATGCGCGCATCCTGATCCATCAGCCCTACACCGAGGGTGGTGGCCAGGGCTCGGACATCGAGATCCAGGCCAACGAGATCATCCGCATGCGCACCGAGATGGAGGGCATCATCGCCCTGCATACCGGTCGTGAGCCGGAGCAGGTCGCCAAGGACATCGAGCGCGACAAGATCCTCACCGCGGCTGATGCCAAGGAGTACGGGATCATCGACGCGGTCATCAGCAGCCGCAAGGTCGCGGCCTCCTAGTACCAACTGCCGGTAGCGGTCAGCCGGTCTTCGGACCGGCGACCCGCTGCCGCGCGACCGAGGCGACGAACCGCGGGTTGCCCCACAGGTAGCGCTTCGTCAGGCGGCGCGGCTCCTGCGCGAGGCGGTACGACCACTCCAGCCCGCTGCGCTGCATCCACACCGGTGCCTGGCTTACCGTGCCAGCGATGAAGTCGAACGCCGCGCCGACGGCAAGGGCGACCACGGGCAGCGCAGTCGCGAGCCGATGGACCTCGTGGTCCTGCTTCGGTGTCCCGAGCCCGACCCAGACGAGTGTCGCGCCGCTGTCGCGGATGCGCGCATCGCGTGCCCGGATCTCCGCATCGGACTCGACGCGGAACGGCGGGCTCTCTGCTCCGACGATCACGGCCGAAGGCCAGCGTGCAGCGATCTGCTGCTGCAGGAGGTCGAGGGTCTCCGGCGTCCCGCCGAGTAGGTAGTGCCGCGGGCCAGCAGCGGTTGAGCCGGCGAGCACACCGGCCATCACGTCCGGCCCGTAGACCCGCGTCCACCGATCGGCCAGCGAAGGGTGCAGGCGCCGCCCGGCCCACACCACTAGCGTGCCGTCGCTGAACACCAGCGCACCGGAGTTGACGAGCCCGCGGTACGCGGAGTCGGAGTCCGCGAGGGCGACGTTGTAGGCATTGCAGAAGTGGACGGCGATGCCGTGCTCGGGTGACGATGCGCCAAGTGCCAGCACGAGCGGCACGGCATCCGAGAGCGGCAGCACGCTGAAGTCGAGGGAGCCGACGCGCGCGCGCGGGATCCGCGTCAGTTCGTCACTCGGCACGTGGCGATTCTATTGGGGATGCTGGCGCGTCACCGGCCAGCGCCTTACCAGCGCCTAACCCGATACGGGTGCGCACTTTGCCCCCGACGCGGCACGGTAGGACACGTCGAACCATCGGTCCCCCGACCGGTCGCCCCTGAAGGAGAAGCCATGCGCCGTACCACTGCACTCATCGTTGCCTCCGCCGTCGGCCTTGCCGGCGGGATCGCCCTCGCCCCTGCCGCACTCGCCAAGGACGGCGATGCCAAGGCACGCGGGAACTGCTCGGCGTCGTCGTCGTTCGCCGCAAAGGTGAAGAGCCGTGATGGCGGCGTCCGCGTCGAGTTCCAGGTGAAGACCGACACCGTCAACGAGCCGTGGAAGCTGACGATCACGCAGGGCGGTGCCTCCGTGCTGGAGTCGACGCGCTCGACGCGCGCATCGGACGACGACTCGAACGACGACAGCTACCACGCTGCCGAGGTGAAGTGGCGTACATTCCGGCCGTCGGGTGCCGGGGCGCTGGTGTTCAGCGCGGTCGGCGGCGGCGAGACCTGCACGGTCACCGTCGCGCGCTAGTCGCGAGTTCGTGCATGTCGGCTGGCCCGCTTACTGTGGTGTCGTGAGCCGGATTTCGAGGATGCTGGTGGTGGCAGGTGCCGCCACCAGCATCCTGCTGTTCGGGCTGACCGCACCGGCATCGGCCGCGGTGCCGTCGGCAGCGTCGGGCAAGCGCCCGCCCATCCCGGTCGCCGGGGTCAACGGCCTGCCGTCACCGCGGCTCGACCAGGACACGACCGAGACCGTCATCGCCCGCGGGGCATCGCGCGAGGCAATCGTCTCGGTGACGTGGGGTGAGGGGACATCGGCTTCTCAGGTGCGTCCCACGTGCGCAGCGGTCACGGCGAAGCGCCGTCCGGACTCGTGCATCGTCAGCATGACCCATCGCTACACGACTGTCGGCGCCTTCCCTGTCGTCATCCGATCCGGCAAGCGCATCATCGCCCGCACGACCATCACCGTGCGCGAGGCGGCGCGACCCTGGCGCGCGCCCGCAGGCTGGGTGCAGCCAGCCGGTTGGCTGCCCTACTCCGGCGGCGCGACCTACATCCCGTGCACGACCGTGCTGTGGTACTTCGACCGAACGGGTGAGCCGGCGGGTGCAGCGGGGATGCACGACGAGATCGCCGGCTCGCTCGCGCGACTGTCTGCCGACACCGGGTTGACGTTCACCGAGACGAGCGATCCGGCTGCAGCGCGTTTGACGTACAGCTGGGGTGATCTGACTTCGCGTTACGGCGAGGCCGCAGGCGTCGGAGGCAGGCGGGGGAGCATCGGCTCGGTGACCTTCTCCTCGACGCACTGGTGGCCCACCGACCAGTGGCCCGGCTACGACCGCGTCGTGCAGCCCGATGGCTCGTCAGCGATCGGCCGCGGCTGGCTCGTCACGCACGAGACCATGCACGCACTAGGCATGGACCACATCAACGACGTCACCGCGATCATGAACCCGATCGCGGGGGAGGCTACGGCGCTGAATGGCGGCGACCTCGACGGCCTGCACACGATGTACCTGAACAACCCCTGCCCGGTGTGATGCCGGTCCGTGCCTCCTTTACTCCCTTTACTGGGTTGACAGCATTGACTACTGTGGGGGCATGACCGGAACCGCATTGGAGCAGGCGCTCGAGGCGGCGCCTGACTCGCATCTTGAGGCAGTGCTCGGCATGCTGCTTGAGCTGCAGCTGCACGATCCATCCGGGGATCTGGGCGCTCGTCGTGCGCGCGATCTGGGGCGTGCGCTCGCCGACCGGATGCTGGATGACGCCGACCGCTGGCACGAGCACCTGGGTCCCTGCCTCGACGTCACCGGAGTGCGCGAACTCCTGGGCGAACCGGGCCGTCCGATCAGCAAGCAGGCGGTCTCCCAGCGGCAGAGCCTGCTCGCGCTCACCACGGGGTCAGGGCGAGTGGTGTACCCGGCATTCCAGTTCGACGGGCGCTCCGTGGTGCCGGGGGTCGCCGATGTGCTGCGTGTGCTGCCGGAAGACCTCGTCTCGCGCTGGACCGTCGCGTCATGGCTCGTCAGCCCTGATACCGAGTTGGGTGCTGCACCGATGGCACTGCTGCGTGCGGGTCTGCGTCGTCCGGTTGTGGAGGCGGCGGGTGCGTGGTCCGCGGCACTCGGGGCATGAGCATGCGCGGGGTCGATGCTCGCGGACGCGATCTGTTCCGGCTGTTTCGTTCGACCGACCCCGCGACCGGCCAGCCTCGCGCGGCCTTTCATTTCGCATCGCGTCCGGATACCAGCGGTTCCGGGCGGCGCGGCGTTCCTGCTGGCGGTCGATTCGATCTCGTGGCACCGCAGGGCACCTGCTATCTGGCCGACACCCGCATCGGGGCCTGGGTGGAGGTCTTCCGCGGGACCCGGATGGTCGACAACCGCGATGCCCGGGCCCGAAGCCTGCTGCGCACGCGTGCCCCGCGACGCGTGCTGCTGGCTGACCTGACGGATCGCTCCGCGATCGCCGACGCCCTTGCCGTGGATTTCCGCGGTGCCCAGACGTGGACCCGTCATGACCCGTCGGCCGGGTCTCGGACCGTGGCCCTCTTCGATATCGCTGGGTCGCATCCGCCGTTCGGGTGGGCTTGGCGACAGGTCGTCGGCAGCCCCGTCGACGATCCGATGCTGCTCGCTGAACTCGCCTCCTGTGGTGTTGGTGTCGGTGCCGTGCCTTACGACATGCCGGTCACGCCCCCAACGGGGCTGCGTTAGGCCACAATCTGTCTGTGGCCAAGAAGACAGTGATCATTGATGACCTGACGGGCGAGGCGGGTGCCCGTTCGCGGACGCTCCGCTTCGACGGGGTCGAGTACGAGATAGACCTGACTGACGCGTCCTTCTCCGACCTGCGTGCTGCGCTGAAGCCCTACCTGCGTGCGGCGCGTGCAGTGTCCGGGCGGCCGTCGGGTGCTGCGCCCCGCTCCTCGTCGACTGGGGGCGCAGTGGCCGGCGTGAAGAGGCGCCCCGGCTCCAAGCCCGCACCCGACAGCGCGGCCATCCGCGCGTGGGCGCGTTCCGTCGGGATGCCCGTCACGGAGCGTGGCCGGGTGCCCGCTCCCGTTCGCGATGCGTGGGTTGCGGCGGGTTCACCTCGTTGACCGTCGGTCGGCGTTCAGGCTTCCAACCTTCACCTCGCGCCGAGTCGCCATTGGTGGGGGTTTTCCTCGCACGGAGAGCCCCCACGACTGGCCACTCGCGTGTGTGGGATGGCGGTGTCGTTGACACTCCGGCGGGGCCCGGCTTACATTGGGAGGGCGCCGGCAGGTATGACTGCCGACGCCCCTGAAACGGTCGTCAGGACCCGATCAGGGTCTTGGCGAGATCAACGAGGGCCCTGGCCAGCAGTGCGAGTGCTGTGAGCAGTCCGCACGCTGCCAGGGCTTTCTCGTTGAATCGGTCCGGCTTCCGCCATCTCATCCGTTTCACCTCCTTCCCCGTCGAGGGCGACCCTTGGCTTGGTCGCCCCAGGACGCGGGAAGGAAGGCCTCGAACGTATGCGCGTGGACCGGCTCCGTCGATGGTGAAGTCGGCGGCTGTGGACAACGGCACCGTCGTTGTTGCTGCTGTCGTTGACACTCCGGCGGGGAGCGGCTTACATTGGGAGGGCGCCGGCAGCTTCCACTGCCGACGCCCCTGAAACGGTCGTCAGGACCCGATCAGGGTCTTGGCGAGATCAACGAGGGCCCTGGCCAGCAGTGCGATTGCTGTGAGTAGTCCGCACGCTGCCAGGGCTTTCTCGTTGAATCGATCCGGATTCCGCCATCTCATCCGTTTCACCTCCTTCCCCGTCGAGGGCGACCCTTGGCTTGGTCGCCCCAGGACGCGGGAAGGAAGGTCTCGAACGTATGCCGATGGCGGAGCGCCGTCGATGGGTATGCCGACGGCTGTGGACAAGCCGGGGCCGAGCCCGCTGGCTGTTACCTGCGGGTCACCCGGACTGAGCCGGCACGATGATGCGATCGCCCCAGCGCGGGATGACGCGGGCCACGACGGCGCCGAGTACGGCCGCGGGCACGAGCGTCCAGGTCCCCATGAGCAGCCCGATGACCGCGCCCAGCACGATCACCAGGATCCACTTCATCGGCGCCGTGGAGACGACGGCCGCGACCACGCCGACGACGATGGCCGCGGAGTAAGAAGGACCGTTCGGAATCAGCAGGGAGACCAGCAGCCCTGATGCCGCGCCGACGAACATGGCGGGGAAGAACGGCCCGCCGCGGTAGCCGGCACCCAGGGACACGGCGTAGGCGATCGACTTGAGCACCAGGATCGCCACGACGGTGGAGACGGTCGTGAGCGTGGGCAGGTCGCTGATCATCTCCTCGCCAGAGGTCAGGACGAACAGCACGGACTCCCCGGTCAAGAGTTGCATCAGGAGAGCGGAAGCTGCGACGCCCAGCGCGGCCACGATCAGGATGACCAGGTGCGGACCCTGGCCGGCCGCTCGGGCGAGCACGGCGGCGAGCAGCCGGGACAGCGTGACGGCGACGCTGGCGATGATCGCGATGGGGATGGCCCACGCCAGCTGGGCGAGCTCGATGGCCGTCGGGGTGCTGCCGAGCTGCATGCTGCCGGACAGGATCGGCCCGACGAACAGGGCGAGGATCGCGCCCAGCGCGCCGAAGCCGACGATCTTCTTCTGGTTCGCGGGATCGGTGAATCCCATCCCCTTCGCCGTGACGGTCCCGATCATGGAACCCGTCGCCACCAGCGCGACCTCGGGGCCCAGGACGACGCCTCCCCACAGGGAGGCGAGGATGGCCAGGATCGCGCCCACGTAGTCCCTGGGAGTGAGTGCGCTCACCTTGATGCCACCGATGGGGGAGTGGCCCGTGTCGCCGACGAACCTGCGCACGACGTACACCAGGACGGCAGCCAGGAGGAGAACTCCGATGACGTACCAGGCGGGTGTGGTCTCCCACGACCCTGGGATGTCCTCCCAGACCAGCGCGATGCCGGCGTTTACGGCCAGGAGGACCGCGTAGCCGAGGACGAGGCCGATCACGCCGGCGATCAGCATCGCGGGAAGCGGGCGGCGGCTCGTGGACTGTGCTGCGGTTGCGGACATGGCGGTATCCCACCATGCCGGGGCCCACGCCGGTACTTCGCCTCGCTCGGCGGGTTACCGTGGAGGTGATCACGGCCGCGCACAGGGACGCGACCGAGGTCGGAGGAGGCGTCATGGCAAAGAGCAACAACGCGGCAGCGGGCGGGGCGGGCGCGGTCTACGGGCTCGGGCTCATCGGAGCGCTGGTCTGGAACTGGCAGCAGGCGGAGACGTTCTGGGGTTACCCCTGGGGGGTCATCGAGTCCTTCTTCTGGCCGGGGTTCCTCGTCTACGAGTTGTTCCAGCTCGCTGGCTAGCGGTGCACCTCGCCAGCCCCGGGTAGGCGCGACATCGGCCGGCCCAAGGACCGGCGTGGTGTGGGGCTGCATTTAGGGGGTCCCCAAGGTACGGTCGTGCTAGCCCGTTCCCCTCGGGGGCGGGTCCGGCACGGGTATCCGCCCAAAGGGGCGCGAAAGGGGCACGCACGTGGCACGTATCGGCGAGAGCGGCGACCTGCTCAAGTGCTCCTTCTGTGGGAAGAGCCAGAAGCAGGTCAAGAAGCTGATCGCCGGCCCCGGCGTCTATATCTGCGACGAGTGCATCGACCTGTGCAACGAGATCATCGAGGAAGAGCTCAGCGAGGCCACCGAGGCCACGTGGGGCGACCTGCCCAAGCCGCGCGAGATCTTCGAGTTCCTCGACCAGTACGTCATCGGCCAGGACAACGCGAAGAAGTCCCTGTCGGTCGCCGTGTACAACCACTACAAGCGCGTGCAGGCCGAGGCCGCCGCGCCTGAGCGCAGCAAGGACGAGCGGGTCGAGCTCGCCAAGTCCAACAT
>CAIVQM010000460.1 GCA_903908025.1 uncultured bacterium | reverse complement strand
GACGAGGTCCGTCGCACGGTTGAGTACTGCAACCAGATCCCCGTCCACGAGCGGCACCCCTATGGCGGCGACCTCGTCTACACCGCCTTCTCCGGATCGCATCAGGACGCCATCAACAAGGGCCTGAAGATGATGGAGTCGGACGCCGCCGCGGCCGGCGTTCCCGTCGACGACTTCACGTGGGCGGTCCCCTACCTGCCGATCGACCCGCAGGATGTGGGGCGCACCTACGAGGCCGTCATCCGCGTCAACTCCCAGTCCGGCAAGGGCGGCGTCGCCTACATCATGCGCACCGAGCACAAGCTCGACCTGCCGCGTCGGCTCCAGATCGAGTTCTCCCAGGTGATCCAGCAGGTCACCGAGTCTGATGGCGGCGAGGTCGGCCCCGGCGAGATGTGGGGAGCATTCTCCGGCGAGTACCTGCCGGACCCGCTGGCACCGTGGGGTCGCTTCCGCCTCATGGGCGTCAAGCAGGACTCGGCCGTCGACGGAGACACCAGCATCGACGTCATCCTCCGCGACGGCACAGAGGAGTTCCAGCTCGGCGGACACGGCAATGGCCCCATCGCCGCCTTCTGCGACGCCCTGTCCACGCACGGAGTCGATGTGCGCGTCCTCGACTACGCCGAGCACGCGATGTCAGCCGGCGGCGACGCCAAGGCGGCTTCGTACGTGGAGTGCGCCGTCGACGGCAAGGTGCTGTGGGGCGTCGGCATCGACCCCTCCATCACCACCTCGTCACTCAAGGCGATCATCAGCGCCGTGAACCGCGCGGTACGCGTGGCGTGAATCGCACTGGCACCACCGCAGGGCTCGAGACCCTCGAGGCCGCCGTCCCCAACTTCCGTGATGCCGGCGGACTGGCGACCGCCTCGGGGCGACCGATGCGTACCGGCGTCATCTACCGGTCCTCGTCCCTGTTCGGTGTGTCGGAGGCGGCTCAGGAGGCGCTGCTCGCGATCGGGGTGAGCGACGTGTTCGACCTGCGCACCACCGCCGAGGTCGCCCATCGGCCAGATACCCTGCCGCCCGCCATCACGCTCACGGTCGACGACGTCCTTGCCGATCGTCCGCACAGTGGCGCAGCCGGGGTGGCATCGCTCATCAACGACCATGTCGACCGCGCGAGTGTCGATGACATCAATGCCTCCATCGGTGGGGGGCGCGCCAAGGCGACGATGCTGGAGACCTATCGCCACCTGGTGACGCTGCCCTCCGCACACCGCGGATACCGCGGCCTGCTCACGAGCATCGCGAGCAGCGCCGGTGCTTCCGTCATTCACTGCACCGCCGGCAAGGACCGTTCCGGTTGGGCCATCGTTGTGCTGCAGCTCGTCGCCGGGGCTCGAATGGACGACATCCTCCACGACTACCTGCTCAGCAACGAGCCGATGCGCCGCGCCTACGGACCGATGATGGAGGCGTTCGCGGCCGAGGGTGGCGATGCTGAGTCGCTCGCCCACATGATGCTGGTCGAGCCCGACTACCTCGATGAGGCCCTCACGCTTGTGCGAGCGCAGTTCGGTGACCTCGAGGGCTATCTGGTCACCGGGCTCGGCATGGAGACCTCTGAAATCGACCTGCTGCGCGGGCGCCTGATCAGCTGAGGCTCCTGTCCATGGGTCAGGACTCGTCGGGATCCTGGGGTTCCTCGAACTGACTCTGATAGAGCCGGTAGTAGGCGCCCTCAGCCTCCATCAGGGCCTCGTGAGTTCCCTGCTCGACGATGCGGCCCTGCTCCAGCACCACGATGACATCGGCATTTCGGATCGTCGAAAGGCGGTGTGCGATGACGAAGCTCGTTCGCCCGTGCCGTAGTTCCGCCATCGCCTGCTGGATGAGCACCTCGGTGCGGGTATCCACCGAGCTCGTCGCCTCGTCGAGGATCAGAACGGCGGGATCGGCGAGGAACGCGCGGGCGATCGTCAGGAGCTGCCGCTCCCCCGCGCTGATGTTCGAGGCACCCTCGGTCAGCAGCGTCTGGTAGCCGTCGGGCAGGGTGCGAACGAAGTGGTCGACCCGTGCGGCACGTGCTGCCGCCTCGATCTGAGCCTCGGTGGGATCGATGGCACCGTAGGCGATGTTGTCGTGGATCGTGCCCTCGAACAGCCAGGTGTCCTGCAGCACCATCCCGAAGGACCGGCGCAGATCGTCACGACGCATCCGCAGGGTCGGCTGGCCATCCATCAGGATGCTGCCCGAGTCGACGTCGTAGAAGCGCATGAGGAGGTTCACGAGGGTCGTCTTGCCAGCGCCTGTGGGCCCCACGATCGCGACGATCTCACCGGGCTCGACCGAGAGATTGAAGTCCTCGATCAGCGGAGCATCGGGCAGGTAACGGAACGCGACGTCCTCGAAGCGGATGCGGCCGGTCGGCTCCACCAGCAGCACGGCATCCGCGTCGTCCGGCGTCTCCTCGTCCTCGTCGAGGAGCTCGAACACCCGCTCCGCCGAGGCGATGCCCGACTGCAGGATGTTCGCCACTCCCGCGATCTGGGTGATGGGCATCGTGAACTGCCGCGAGTACTGGATGAAGGCCTGCACATCACCGAGTGACATCGTGCCCGTGGCCACCCGCATCCCGCCGATCACCGCGATGGCCACGTAGTTGAGGTTCGCGACCACCGTGAGCGCGGGCTGGATGATCCCCGAGATGTACTGCGCGCGGAAGCTGCTCTCGTACATGAGCTCGTTCGCCTCGTCGAACTCCTCAATCGATCGGCGACGGTGCCCGAACACCTTGACCAGGTCATGACCGGAGAACGTCTCCTCGACATGGCCGTTCAGCGTCCCCGTCCACTTCCACTGAGCAATGAAGTGCGGCTGTGAGCGCTTGGCGATGATCATTGTCACCCAGAAAGACAGGGGGACGGTCAGCAGCGAGATCACGGCCAGGATCGGGCTGATCCAGACCATCATCGCGAGGACGCCGACAACGGTCAGTACAGCTGTGATCAACTGGGTCAGCGTCTGCTGGAGGGTCATCGAGATGTTGTCGATGTCGTTCGTGACGCGACTCAGGACATCGCCGCGGGACGATCCGTCGAAGTAGCGCAACGGCAGCCGTCCGAGCTTGTGGTCGACCTCCTCGCGCAGGCGGTAGATGGTGCGCTGCGTGACGCCGGCCATCAGGTAGTTCTGTCCCCAGCTCAGCACCGAGCTCAGGACATAGACGATGGTGACGATCGCGAGGATGCGGGCAAGGGCGGCGAAGTCGACGCCTTCACCCGGAGTCAGGGTCATCGCGGCCACCATGTCGGCCCGGTCCGTCTGCCCTGTCGCATTCAGTGCTGCGACTGCCTGGTCCTGCGTCATGCCGGCGGGCAACTGCGAGCTGACCAAGCCGTCGAAGATGATGTTGGTGGCATTGCCTAGCAGCTTGGGGCCGAGCACCGCGAGGAACACGCTTGCGAAGGCAAGGACGATCACCACCACGACGATCAATCGCTCTGGCCGAAGCCGCGACCCGAACCGCTTCAGGGATCCGCGGAAATCCTGGGCCTTGGCATCGGACTTCCCCTGGAAGCCGCCCATCGGGCCGCCCATCGGGCCCCTGGGAGGGGGCGCGCTGACCGTTCGCTGGCTCATCGGGCACCCCCAAGCGCCACCTGCGAGGCGACGATCTCGCGATACGGCTCACACGTCTCGATGAGGTCATCGTGACTGCCGATGCCGACTACCCGGCCACTGTCGAGTACGACGATGCGATCGGCATCCATGATCGTGCTCACCCGCTGGGCGACGATGACGACGGTGCGCTCACGTGTCTGCTGTGCGAGCGCCCCGCGCAGCCGGGCATCGGTCGTGTAGTCGAGGGCGGAGAAGCTGTCATCGAACAGGTAGATGAGCGGCTCGCGCACCACGCAGCGGGCGATGGCCAACCGCTGTCGCTGTCCGCCGGAGAGGTTGACGCCACCTTGGTCGATGGGTGCATCGAGACCCTCGGGGAGCAGGTCGATGAACTCGCGAGCCTGCGCGATCGTCAACGCCTCCCAGACCTCTTCGTCCGTGGCGTCGGGACGGCCGAAGCGCACGTTGCTGCCGACCGTTCCGCCGAAAAGGAAGCCCCGCTGGGGCACGAGCCCGAACAGGTCCCACAGCTCCTCGAGCGGGATATCGCGGACGTCGATGCCATCGATCAGGACGGCACCGCCGGTGACGTCAAGCAGGCGCGGCAGGAGGTTGACGAGCGTGCTCTTGCCCGAACCCGTGCCACCCACTATCGCCGTCGTGGTGCCGGGCTCGAGGGTGAAGGACACGTCCTGGAGGACGGATTCCTCGGCACCCGGATAGCGGAACTCGACGCCGCGCAGTTCGATGCGCCCGATCCGCGGCAGTGGGGTCGCCAGCGCCTGCTCCGGCTCCGCAATGTCCGGAACGGCCTGCAGGACCGCCTGGATGCGCTCAGCCGAAGCCGCGGCGCGCGGGACCATCATCATGGTCATGACGGCCATCATCACCGAGAAGAGGATCTGCATGATGTAGGACTGAAAGGCGAAGAGATTGCCGATGGGCATGCTGCCCTCAGCGATCAGGTGCCCGCCGAACCAGATGGTGGCCACGATGGTCAGGTTCATGATCAGCATCAGCGTCGGCATGATCAGGGCGAACAGTCGGGTGACCTTCAATGCCGTGTCCGTGAGGTCAGCATTGGCCTCCGCGAAGCGCTCCTCCTCGTGAGAGGTGCGCACGAACGCCCGGATGACCCGGATTCCCACGAGGTTCTCGCGCAGGACGCCGTTGACCCGGTCGATCTTCACCTGCATGGCGCGGAAGAGGGGCACGGCCTTGAAGACCATGATCCCGATGACCGCGATCATCAGGGGCACCGTGACGATCAGCAGACCCGACAGTTGCACGTTCTCGCGCATGGCCATGATGACGCCGCCGACGGCCGTGATGGGTGCCAGCACCATCATCGTGAGGCCGACCATCACCAGCATCTGCAGCTGCTGGACATCGTTCGTGTTGCGCGTGATCAGCGACGGCACCCCGAACGCATGCATCTGGCTCAGCGAGAAGCCCTCGACATGGCGGAAGAGGTCACCTCGCACCTCACGCCCGAACCGCATCGATGTCCGGGCGCTGTAGTAGACGGTAATGACGGAGGCGACGCCCAGAAGAATCGACACCAGCAGCATGAGGCCGCCAACGCGCAGGATGTAGGCCGTGTCACCCGTAAGGACGCCGTAATTGATGATGTCGGCGTTGAGATTCGGGAGGTAGAGGTTCGTGATCGCCTGAATCAGCAGGAGGACAGCAATGACGCCGAGGGCCTTGCGATGCGGACGCAGGTACGTGACGAGCAGATCCTTCACCCGGTCCCCTTCCTCGTGCCGCGCACCAAGGCTAACGGGTGGGCACCGACCTTCATTCCTCCGGAGCGACCGTGAGGCCCGTTCGGCTTCGTTGGGCCCAGACCACGCAAGCGATGACGACCAGGGCTGTCGCGACGGTTATCGGGGTGACCGTCTCGCCGAGCAGCAGAGCCGACCACAGGAGCGTCAGCAGCGCCTGCAACTGCTGGACCT
>CAIVQM010000459.1 GCA_903908025.1 uncultured bacterium | reverse complement strand
CTGGCACACCCTCGAGCACCACACGGAGGGCTTCCGCGGCTCGGAGCTGTTCACGCAGTGGCGCGCCCTCATCGGTCCGCACTTCGACGGACCCCCGTCGGTCGAGCACTTCGGGAATTGATCCTCGACTTCATGGCGCACCCGGCCCGCGGCGCGTAGCGTGTCCCCGCACGGGGGTTCAAGGAGGAGCGGACATGGGTGCTTCTGTACCGGCTGTGATGCCCGACTACCCGATCATCGAGGCACAGTTCTTCGGTCGGGTGACCAAGGAGGCCGCCGACGAGGCGGTGCACGAGATCCTGCTGATGGCCGCGCAACTCGACGTCTGGAACGTGCTGACGGACTGCACCGAGCTGCTGTGGACCCCTCCGATCACCAACCTGAGCCCGCTGGCCGATGCCCTCAACGACCTCGGGGTCGCAGACCGGTTCCGACAGGCGCTCATCAAGCCCCAGGACGTCACGGCCGCCGTGGCGGTTGGATTCTGGGAGACCCTCGGGGCGAACCGCGGCCTGGCCATCCGGGTCTTCCGTGACCGTGCTGACGCCATCATCTGGCTGACCAGCTAGGCAATGGCACGGGCGGTCAGCTGAACGGCGGCCGCTCGTCGAACCGCATGCTCGTGCGACCCGCCGTGCGCCATAACCGCGCGACGGTGTCGGAGTCCTCCGGGGTCACGAGGTTGCCCATCACCCGCAGCGCCACCGTCATCAGCGACCGCGAACGCATACCCACCGGTCCGAGGGTCGGCAGCAGGCCCGGCACGGTGAGGAACCCCGCCAGTCGGCGGGCGATCGAGAATGCGGTGCCGTAGCGATGACGCAGCAGCGGTGCCCACTGCGTCGCGTAGTTCAGCGACGGATTCGGGACCGTGTCGGCCAGCAGGTGAGCAGCGAGGCGTCCGGTCTCGAGGCCATAGTCGATGCCCTCGCCGTTGAGTGGATTGACGCAGCCGGCCGCATCGCCCACGAGCAGCCAGTTCGGTCCCGCAACCCCGCTCACGGCCCCGCCCATCGGCAGCAGTGCCGACCACGGCGCCCGAATGTCGCCCTCGAACTGCCAGGACTCGCGCTGCGACTGCGCGTAGTGGGCAAGCAGCCCACGCAGGTTCACATCGGCAGGACGTCGCTCGGTCGCGAGGGTCCCGACGCCGACGTTGACCTCACCATCACCGAGTGGGAACACCCAGCCGTAGCCCGACAGGATCTCGTCATCCTCGCCGCGCAGTTCCAGATGGGACGAGATCCATGGATCATCAGAGCGACCCGACGTGATGTACGCGCGGGCAGCTACTCCGTATGCCGTGCTGCGATGCCAGGTGCGGCCGAGTTGCCGTCCGAGCTGCGATTTGGCACCGTCGGCGACCACGAGCCGGCGGCAGGTGATCTCGCGCCGCTCTGCACCGCGGCCTGATCCGGTGGAGAAGACGACCCCCCGCACCTGGCCGCCCTCGATCCGCACATCGACGGCACGGTGGCCCTCGAGAGCCGAGACACCTGCATCGAGTGCGACCTGCCGGATGGCTGCGTCGAGCTCCATGCGCGGCGCGGCACCGCCGGTACTCGGAAGTGAGCCGCCCGGCCACGGCAGGTACAGCTCCTGCCCGAATCCCGCTGCGCGCAGCCCCCAGTTGCGCGCGCGGCCCTCGAGCCAGGGGCTCAGGCCGAGTTCGTCGAGCTCGAGGATGGCTCGCGGGGTGAGTCCATCACCGCACGGCTTGTCGCGGGGGAAGGTCTCAGCATCGACCAGAGTCACGTCGAGCCCGGCACGTGCCGCCCATGCCGCCGTGGCGGAGCCGGCGGGGCCGGCCCCGACGACGAGGACGTCGGTGTCGACGGGAGGAAGGCTCATGGCTACGCCATTCTTGCCGATGCGCTAGCCGCGGGCGAATCGCGGCGGTCTGATGAGCCCCTGTGCGGTGGCTGCGCCGAACACCACCAGCGCTCCGCCGACCGGCTGATTCCAGGTGATGTGCTCGCCGAGCACCACGGCACCGGACACCACGGCCACCAGAGTGATGACGTACGTGACGGTGCTTGCCGTGGTCGCGTCAGAGCGGTGAATGATGATGTAGTTGAGGATGTAGGCGATACCGCTGCCCACGCAGCCGAGGGTCAGCATCGCGAGCACCACCGGCATGGTGATCGGCGCATGGGCGTACCCCGTCACGGCCACCACCGGAGCGATCTGCAGGGTGCCCATGATCATCAACCCCGTGGCGAAGGTCATCGGGCCAAGAGCCCCCGAGCCGCTGGCGAGGTGACGACGCACATACGGATACGAGATGCCGTACAGCGTGACCGCCAGGACACAAGCACCTATCCCCAGCCACGTCGTCGCGCCGAGCCCCTGCCAGATCCCCACGACGACGAGTACGCCGACGAACCCGATCAGCAGTCCGATGATGCGCTGACGTGTCGGCTTCTCCTCAGGGAAGGCGATGAGGATGACCAAGAGGGCCATGAGGGGCGTGGCACCGTTCATGATCCCGGCAAGGGCAGATGAGATGTACTGCTCGCTCACGGCGAACAGGAACCATCCGCCGGCCGTCATGAGGAAGGCGGCGATGAACAGCCGACCCCAGTAGCGACGTGGCGGCAGTGGTGAACGCATCACGGCACTGATGACCAGCATCGTGATCATCCCGAGGAACAGCCGGCTGAACACCACACCGGCAGGTGTCAGCGACCCCAGCCCGATCTTGATGAATACGAACGAGTTTCCCCAGATGAGCGCGAGCAGGAGGTACCACGGCAACCAGGAACGCGGCGAGTGGGTCACGCGCTCTCGCTCGCCAGCAGCGCTGCCTTGATCGACAGGCCCCAGCGATACCCGGCAAGGTTGCCGTCGCGCCGCATGACGCGATGGCACGGAACAACGAGTGCAACAGGGTTGGTTGCGCACGCCCGGGCCACTGCACGGACAGCCGTGGGGCTCCCGATCGCCTCAGCCACCTCGGAGTACGTTCGCGTCTCACCGGCAGGGATCTCACGCAGCGAGCTCCACACTCGCGCCTGGAACACCGTGCCGTGCACGTCGACAGGGAGATCCGGGGCATCCAAACCCGCAGCTAGTGCCCTCAACGCAGACATCACGTCACTCATCGCAGCATCATCGCGGCCCAGCATCGCGTTGGGAAATTCCTCCCTGATCTCAGCCTCGAGCTCCGCGGCGTTCCCGATTCGCACGGCAGCAAGCCCGCGTGGTGTCGCAACGGCGATGACATCGCCGACAGCCATGGCGGTCATGGACCAGAGCAGAACCTGCTCGGGCGCACCAGCCACGTAGTCCGACGGAGTCATGCCCAGGCGTCGCGCCGCCTCCTCGTAGAAGCCCCGGACCGATCCGTACCCGGCCGCGAAGGCCGCATCGAGGACGGTGTCAGCTGAGCGCAGCGCAGCACGCGTGTGGTTGGTTCGCAGCGCCTGTCCGAACTGGCGAGGGGTGATCCCGAGGACCTCCGCGAAGTCCCGTTGGAGCTGCCGGACACTGCAGTTCTGGCGCGCCGCCAGCACGGACACCGCCACGGGACCTCGGGAAGTCGTCATCTCGTCGCACGCGGAGCGCACACGCGTGAGGGCCGTCGACATATCGCCAAACTAGACGGGTCGAGTCGCAGCAGGCACTCCGATATGCGACATGCCGATGCGGAGAGCGGTTCGCCTAGATCGGCGGACTGGACATGACGATGTTGCGGCCGGCGTCCTTGGCCATCGACATGGCCCCCTCCGCACGCTCGAGCACGCTGTCGACACTCTCGCCCCGGCTGATCAAGGTGACCCCGACGCTGATGGTCTGGACGATCTCGCCGACCGGCAGGGTGATCGGATCCTCGACGGCTACTCGGATCTTGTTCGCAACCCGGATCGCGCCGCGCAGATGGTGGACACCGCGGAGGACGACGAGGAGTTGGTCGTCCTCGAGCCGGGCAACGAGGTCGCCCGAACGGAGGGCGTCCGAGATGCGGCCCGTGACGATGCGCAGCACCTCGTCACCGGCATCCCTGCCGTACTCCTCGTTGACGAATTCGAGGTCATCGAGATCGCAGGCGACGACGGCGATCTCCCTGCCTGTCCGCGGAGTTGCCGCGAGAAGCCAGGCGACCTCGTTGAGCACCTGCTCGCGCTCGATGACTTCGGTCACAGCGTCGGTGGTCGCACCAACCGCCGTCGGGTCGAGTTGGTGGGCTCCGCGCATCTGCAGCAGCCAGCCCCCCGAACTCCCCGTGGGTACGGCTGCAACCGAGACCCATCGCCCTGCCACCCCGTCCTCGCGCACGCGCACGAGGACCGGCCCAGCAGGACGCGTTGTGAGTAGCCCAGCGACGGCAGCGGTGTCGGTCGGCGCAAACGCGTCTGCAAGCGTGATGCCCGACCGGATCGACTCATCCGACGACCACAGGCAGATGCCGTCCTCGTTCACCGTCACGTGCACATCGCCCGCCTGGGCGGACAGCCTGGCCAGATCGTCTGCAGCAATGACGTCACTCGGCTCCATGTCCGCTCCTGCCATGACCACCGCCCCGCGTCCGGCAGCCGACGACGACTGCGGGCCCATGTTAGACGGGAACGGCCTCGCCGAGTAGGCGCACGGCCATTGCCGGTACCGGTTTCGGCTCAGCCCTCCAGCGCGGCGAACAACTGCGCGCGATGAGCGGCACGGCGCTGACGGTCCTGGCCCCGTGACCCCGCCTCCCGCGCCTGCTGGACCACCGCGAGCACGAGATCGCGGACGGCGTCGGTCGCGAAGACGAACTCGGACGGCTCGACGTCAAGTTCGGCGATCCACTGGGTCACCAGCACGTCGCCCGCATCGCTGCCCACCGGCTCACGGAAGGCCGGGATCAACGACGCGTAGCCCAGGCCCAGCTCAACCAGCCCCGCTCCAACCGTCGCAAGGGCCGGCTGGTTGGCCGGCAGCCGGACCTGCACGTACTCCGCGCCAGAGCGGTGCATCTGGTGGAGGGCCGTGGTGATCTCGTCGACGAGGTCGAGTCCGACGCGCTCGACATCGACGAGGCCGAAGCGGTTGTCGGAGTTGAACGTCGTGGAGATGACCCCGTGGTCAGGACAATCCGGGTCGCGGCGGGCATGCTCAAGTTCGCGCGGCCAGTCGCTGGCGGCCAGCACCATGCGAGCCATCGGCTCGTACGGACCGGGTATCCACAGCGTCGCCGGCTCCAGCGGGCGCAGGGCCGAGTAGGCGACGGAGAGTGAGCCACGCGACGTCTGCACCCCCTCGGTGATACCGACCTGCTGGATCGGGTGGGTCATGTTGAGGTAGGCGCCGATGATCGTCGCGCCCTCCTGCAGCGCGATCTGCTGTGTCGCCGGGTGCGTGAGGACGGGCTCACGCAGGCGGCCCAGGACCTCCATGTCCTGCAGGCGGGCCAGGAGTCGCTCGCCCAGCGAGCCGGCAAGCCCGCGGCGACGGAAGCGCGGATCGGTGACCGTGCCACCCGTCTCGACCGCCGTCGGCGACAGGAAGATGGCGCCCCAGTGCGAGGCGACCTCACCGGATGCCGTGACGGCGACCTCACCGATGCGGTCGCCTGATTCAAGCGCCGCCGCAATCCGATCCGGGTAGTACAGGCTCGGGTTGGGATAGGACCAGCCGTAGCAGCGGTATACCGCGCGCGTCAGAGCCGGTGCATCCTCCGGGCGGAGTTCGCGAAGAGTGACCTCCTCCGGGCTGGGCGCAGCGTCCTCGGGAACGACCTCCAGCGTGTCTGCGCTCAGCATCCGATTGTGGGCGGGCAGCGCGAACCGAACCTCGCTGACATTGCTCGTCCCATCGGTGCGGGCCTCTGCCGCAGTGGCCACCCCCGCATCGAGCAGCGCCAGCACGCCGTCGGGCGGGCCGGTGACCGGCTCCCCGAAGTCACGAAGGGTCGCCACGAACTCGGTGCCGCGCACGGTGCCCGAGAGGTGCAGGGTG
>CAIVQM010000458.1 GCA_903908025.1 uncultured bacterium | reverse complement strand
TCGACAACGGCTCGATCGGATCGTTCGAGGCCACGCGGTTCGCGAACGGTCGTCGCAACGGCATTGAGATCGAGATCAACGGGTCGCTCGGCAGCCTGCGGTTCGACTTCCAGTCGATGAACGAGTTGCTCGTCTACGACCACACGGTCGATGCGAAGGATGCCGGCTGGACGCGCATCTCCGTGACGCAGCCCGACCATCCGTATATGAGCGCGTGGTGGCCGCCGGGCCACATCATCGGCTACGAGCACACCTTCACCCACGAGTTCCGCGACTTCGTCGATGCGATCGTCACCGGCGCGCCCGCCCGTCCGTCGTTCGCCGACGGCCTGCAGGTGCAGCGGGTGCTTGATGCCGTCGAGCGCAGCGCCGCCTCAGAATCTCGCTGGACGATGGTGTCGGAGTAGCCGCATGACGACGTGGGTGGCGCGACCGGCAACCGAGGAGCAGTTCGTCCTTGGCGAGGGACCGGTATGGGACGCGACTCGCGAACGACTCCTGTGGGTCGACATCGTGCAGGGCCTCGTGCTCGAGGGCGTTCTCGAGGGTGACCGCATCCGGATTACCGCACGGCATGAGTTCCCGCAGACCGTGGGCGCAGTCGCGGTAGCCGCCGACGGCAGCCTGCTGGTGGCGGCGCACGGTCACCTCGTCATCGTTGACGGGATGGGCGATCGCAGCGACGGACCGCGCGTCGTGCCGAGCGGGCAGGACCGCCGACTCAACGACGGCAAGCCGGATCCGGTCGGGCGCTACCTGGTCGGCACGCGTGCTTTCGGTCCGTCCACGTCCGAGGAACTCGTGCTTATCGGCGCCGACGGGAGCGTCAATGTCATTGACGATGACCTCACGCTGGCAAACGGCCTGGCGTGGTCGCCGGACGGCTCGCTGCTGTACACGGTCGACACCCTCGTCGGAGACATCTGGGTTCGGGACTACGACGTAGCTACTGGGTCGACGGGGGAGCGGCGGCTGTTCGTCCACGTGACCGACGGCTACCCCGACGGCATCTGCACGGACAGCGAGGGGCATCTGTGGGTGGCGATCTGGAGTCGTGGCGAGGTGCGCCGCCTTGATCCATCGGGCTCGGTGGTGGGTCGGGTGCTCGTGCCGGCCCCGCATACGTCGAGCGTTGCCTTTGCCGGGCCGAACCTCGACGTGCTTGTCATCACAACCGCCACCGACGAGCTCGACGATGCCAGCCTCGCGGTATACCCCGACTCCGGACGGCTCTTCATCGCGCATGTCGGCGTGACCGGCACCCCCGTCGCGCACTGGGACCCCGCGACCTGAGAGATTCAGACCACGAACCACGACAGGAGCAGCCATGTACCTCATGCGCATCGGAGCCCCCGGAGCCGAGAAGCCCATCGTCCGCGTCGACGATGCGACCTACGTCGACGTGTCGGACCTCACGCCGGACTTCAACGAGGCCTTCTTCGGCAGCGAGGGCATCGAGCGCATCCGGGCAGCGGTGGCAGCGCGCATCGATGCGGGCGAGGTGACGGCCTTCGCTGGTGAGCGCATCGGCGCACCGATCGCGCGGCCGCATCAGATCCTCTGCATCGGCCTGAACTACAGCGATCATGCGGCCGAGACAGGCCAGGCGGTTCCTGAGGAGCCGATCCTGTTCACCAAGTCGCCGAACACTCTGATCGGGCCGAATGACGATGTGCGCATCCCGCGCGGCTCGACCAAGCCCGACTGGGAGGTCGAGCTCGGCATCGTCATTGGCCGCCGATGCAGCTACCTCGAGTCGGCCGAGGAGGCGGCTGCGTCGATCGCTGGCTTCTGCGTCGTCAACGACGTCAGCGAGCGCGCCTTCCAGATGGAGCACAACGGCCAGTGGTCCAAGGGCAAGTCCGCGGAGACGTTCAACCCGGCCGGCCCGTGGCTCGTCACTCCCGACGAGATCGGCAACGTACTGGCTCTCGACATGTGGCTCGATGTCAGCGGAGTCCGTCGCCAGACCGGAACCACCTCGACGATGATCTTCGATCCGTACTTCATCGTGCAGTACCTGAGCCAGTTCCTCGTGCTCGAGCCCGGCGACCTCATCAACACCGGCACCCCGCCCGGCGTCGGTATGGGCTGGAAGCCGCCGGTGTGGCTGCAGCCGGGCGATGTCATGGAGCTCGGTATCTCCGGTCTCGGCAGCCAGCGGCAGAACGTCCTGGCACCTCGGTGAGTGATCGCGAGTTCGCGGGCCTGGTTGCCCTCGTCACGGGTGGGGCGAGCGGCATCGGCGCGGCGACGGCCTCGCTGCTGATGGCACGTGGCGCTCAGGTGGCCGTGCTCGATCGCGACGTCACCGGTGCACCCGTCAACACGTACGCCGTTCCCTGTGATGTGTCGGATGCGGCCGCGGTCGACGCCGCTGTTGCCGCCGTGGTGGATCGCTTCGGGTCGCTCGACATCGTCATCAACAACGCGGGCATCAGCGCCGTCGGCGATGTCAGTGCCAACGACGATGCCGAATGGCAGCACGTCCTCGACGTCAATGTCATCGGTATGGCACGCATCGCGCGCGCGGCGCTGCCGCACCTGCGCGCATCTGAGCACGCCGCGATCGTCAACACCTGTTCGGCGGTGGCCTTCGTAGGCGTGCGCAATCGTGCGCTGTACGCCGCAAGCAAGGGCGCTGTCGAAGGACTGACCATGGCGATGGCGGCCGATCATGTCCGCGAAGGCATCCGCGTCAACGCCGTAGCACCCGGCACGGCATCCACCCCGTGGGTCGATCGCCTGCTCGCTGACTCCGCCAGCCCCGACGAGATGCGAGCGGCCCTCAATGATCGCCAGCCCCTCGGCCGGATGGTCACGGCTGAGGAGGTGGCGCATGCCATCGCCCACCTCGCGTCGCCGCTCAGCGCCTCGACCACCGGCATCGTCCTGCGCGTCGATGCCGGCATGACGACGCTGAGGATCTGACGTGACCGCACGGCACCGCGAGGTAGTGCTCAGCGGTCCGGGTGAGGTGCGCGTCGTCGAGATCGACGACACCGCCCCTGCACCGGGTGAGCTCCTCATCGCGCCCGAGGCCGTCGGCATCTGCGGCACCGATATGGACCTGCTCGAGGGCACGATGGGCTATCTCACGAGCGGCCTGATCGACTATCCCCTCACGCCCGGCCACGAGTGGTCGGGCACGGTGCTCGCGGTCGGCGACGGGGTGGACGGCTTCAGCCCGGGGGAGCGTGTCGTGGGTGAGGCCCCCATCGGCTGCGGTACGTGCCAGGTGTGTACGTCCGGGGAGTATCACCTGTGTCCGGATCGTCTCGAGACCGGTTTCATCCGCCAGTCGGGTGCCCTGACCGAGCGTTTCCGCTATCCAGCCCGCGGCGCGCACCTGCTGCCACCGCAGGTGTCCTTCCAGGATGCTGCCCTGATCGAGCCACTGGCCGTCGCCTATCGCGGCGTGCACCGACTGCTCGCGCACGGCGGCGGACGCCTGCTCGTGGTTGGAGGGGGCACCATCGGACTGCTCTGCGCGATGACGGCGCAGGCGCTCGGCGTCGAGGACATCGTGGTCGTTGAGCCGCAGCCGCACCGGCGCGCTTTCGCCCAGGATCTCGGGCTGGCTTCCGTCGACTCTGCGTCGGGATCGTGGCCGCTGGTGATCGAGGCGTCAGGACGTGAACCGGGCATGCAGGCCGCGCTCACGGCCACCGGAGTCGGAGGACGGCTGCTCCTGATCGGACTGTGCGGCCGCCCGTCCATTCCCGTGGACATCGATCGCATCGTGCTGCAGGACCAGACCGTGCTCGGCAGCCTCAGCAGTCCGGGGGTATGGCCCGAGGTCATCGCCCTGGTCGCATCCGGCCGGATCCTGCCGGGTCGCCTGGTGACGCATACCTTCGGCCTCGCCGAGATCGCGGATGCCTTCGCGCAGATGGGATCGCGGGACCCGGGCACCATGAAGGTGCACGTGCACCCGCAGCGGTAGGCGCTCGTGAGGGCTAGTCAGCAGTCGTGCGACCGTTGAGCCAGTGCAGCAGATCGGCCAGAGGCATGGGTCGCGCGACGTGGTAGCCCTGGATGTAGTCCGCACCGAGATCCGTCACCGC
>CAIVQM010000457.1 GCA_903908025.1 uncultured bacterium | reverse complement strand
GTGAAGAAGGCCGCGCCGGTCAAGAAGGCCGCGCCGGTCAAGAAGGCCGCGCCGGTCAAGAAGGCCGCGCCGGTCAAGAAGGCCGCGCCGGTCAAGAAGGCCGCGCCGGTCAAGAAGGCCGCGCCCGGGAAGAAGGTCGAGAGGCGACTTGCTGTTCGGGAGGACGAGACCCCGTGGACGCCGAAGGAACTGGCGGAGGTCAAGGCCGCCCTGCACGCGGACCTCGACCGGCTCCGCCAGGAGATCGCCACCGCGGAGGTGGGCCTGGCCGACCTCATCCGTGACTCCGGCGATGGCGCCGGCGACGACCAGGCCGACGCTGGCAGCAAGACGTTCGAGCGTGAGCACGAGATGTCCCTGGCCAACAACGCCCGGAACATGCTCGACCAGGTGCAGCACGCCCTCGACCGAATCGATGCCGGGACCTATGGAGTCTGCGAGTCCTGCGGCCGTCCGATCGGCAAGTTCCGCCTGCAGGCATTCCCCCGCGCAACCCTGTGCATGAGCTGCAAGCAGGCGGAGGAGCGCCACTAGAGGCGCAAGTAGAGTGGGGTGGTGACCGCGCCGGAAGACCTCTCCCCCAAGGAGACCACGGAAGCGGCTGACGAGACCTTCACCGTCGATCCGGGCGTCCGGCGACGCTGCCTTTGGGTCCTTGCCGTGATGGCCATCGGAGTAGTCGTCGTCGATCACCTTGTGAAGGCTTGGGTCGATCAGCACCGTGTGGGGGAGACCTTCGCGGAATTCCTGGGCGGGCTCGTCCGTTTCACTTATGTGCAGAACAGCGGTGCCGCCTTCTCCATCGGTGCTGGGTACACATGGATATTCACTCTCATCGCTGTGGGCGTCGCCGTGGTTATCCTGCGGACCGCACGTCGGCTGGGCAGCATCTGGTGGGCGATCGCCCTCGGCGGCCTCCTAGGCGGCCTCCTCGGCAATCTCTTCGACCGGCTCACACGCCCTCCGGGCTTCGGCATGGGGCACGTCATCGACTTCGTCCAGGTGGCGCACTTCGGCGGCATATTCAACGTCGCGGACGCCTTCATCACCTGCTCCGCTGCCCTCATGGTGATCCTCGCGCTGCGCGGCGTCGAGATCACCGGCCAGCGCGCATGAGGATGCCGTGAGCGAGCGGCTGCTCCCGGTGCCGGAGGGTCTCGCGGGGGAGCGCCTCGATATCGCCCTGACGCGACTGATCGGCCTGTCTCGGACGCGGGCGGCCGAGCTCGTTGCCGAGGGAGCGGTGCTGGTCGACGGTCGTCCTGGTGCCAAATCTGACCGCCTGCTGGCCGGGTCATTGCTGACCGTGGACCTGCGCGAGCCCGAGCGGGCGCCGACCCTGCCACCCGAGCCGGTGCCCGGCATGCGCGTGCTGTTCGACGACGACGACGTCGTGGTCGTCGACAAGCCGGTCGGGGTGGCTGCGCATCCCAGCCCGGGCTGGACTGGCCCCACCGTCGTGGGCGGGCTCGAGGCCGCGGGTTACCGCATCAGCACCTCAGGAGCGGCTGAGCGGCAGGGCATCGTGCACCGCCTCGACGTGGGCACCTCAGGTGTCATGGCCGTCGCCAAGAGCGAGCAGGCCTACACGAGCCTGAAGCGCCAGTTCAAGGACCGCACCGTCGAGAAGATCTACCACGCCGTCGTCCAGGGGCATTGCGATCCGCTGAGCGGAACCGTCGATGCGCCGATCGACCGGCATCCCCAGCACGATTACAAGTGGGCCGTTGTGACGGGTGGGAAGGAGAGTGTCACGCACTACGACACCCTCGAGGCGTTCCCGCACGCCTCCCTGCTCGAGGTGCACCTGGAGACCGGCCGGACTCATCAGATCCGGGTGCACATGGCCGCCCTCCGTCATCCGTGTGTCGGCGACCTCACTTATGGAGCCGACCCCGGGTTGTCGAAGCGGGTGGGGCTGACGAGGCAGTGGTTGCACGCGTTGCGGCTGGGTTTCGACCATCCGTCCGGCGGCGAGCGCATCATCGTGACCAGCGAGTACCCGCAGGATCTGGCGACGGCTCTCGAGCGGCTACGCGCCGGTGTGTGACGCCGACGTCGGCCCGGAAAGTTAGGGTGGGGCTGTGCCCCCCGCCGATCAGTTCGTGCACCTGCATGTGCACACCGAGTACTCGATGCTCGACGGTGCCGCACGCCTGCCCGACCTCTTCGACGAGGTAGAGCGGCAGGGGATGCCGGCCATCGCGATGACCGATCACGGCAACCTCTACGGGGCATTCGAGTTCTACAAGGGTGCCCGCGCGCGCGGCCTGAACCCGATCATCGGCCTTGAGGGGTACTACGCACCGCAGGGTCGGTTCGAGCGTCGGCCATTCGACTTCGGCGGTGGGTTCGACGAGGGCACACCGGAGGACACGGGAGCCGGTCGCGGCAAGCAGAGCTACACCCACATGACCCTGTGGGCCGAGAACACCGCCGGTCTGCACAACCTGTTCCGGCTGTCGTCCCTCGCCAGCCTCGAGGGCTACTACCACAAGCCGCGGTTCGACCGAGACCTTCTGCAGCGCTACGGCACCGGGCTCATCGGCACCACCGGCTGCCCCAGCGGCGAGGTCAACCGCTGGCTGCAGGCCGGCAACTACGAGAAGGCACTCGCCGCGGCCGCCGACTTCCGCGACATCCTCGGCGCGGGCAACTACTTCTGCGAGGTCATGGACCACGGGCTGGCAATCGAGCGACGGTTCCGCGAGGACCTGCTCCGCATCGCCCGCACGCTCGACCTCCCGCTGATCGCCACCAACGACCTGCACTACGTGCACGCGTCCGATGCCGACACTCACGATGTGCTGCTGTGCATCGGCACGCGCACCACCATGGACGATCCGAAGCGATTCCGCTTCGATGCCCGCGACTTCTACGTGAAGACGGCCGCCGAGATGCGGCAGGTGTGGGCCGAGCTTCCCGAGGCATGCGACAACACCATGCTCATCGCCGAGCGCTGCCACGTGGAGTTCAACGAGGGCGCGAACCTGATGCCGGCCTTCCCGGTGCCCGATGGCGAGAGCGAGGAGTCCTGGCTCGTCAAGGAGGTCGAGCGCGGCCTGCACCACCGTTACAACGGGGCCATCCCCGACAACGTCCGCACGCAGGCGGAGTACGAGGTCGGCGTCATCATCCAGATGGGCTTCCCGGGCTACTTCCTCGTCACGGCCGACCTCGTACGCCATGCCAAGGAGACCGGCATCCGCGTCGGCCCCGGGCGTGGCTCGGCGGCTGGCGCGATGATCGCCTACGCCCTCGGCATCACCGAACTTGATCCGATCAAGCACGGTCTGCTGTTCGAGCGGTTCCTCAACCCGGAGCGCATCTCGATGCCCGACATCGACATGGACTTCGATGAGCGCCGCCGCTCCGACATGATCCGCTACGCCACCGAGAAGTACGGCGAGGAGCGGGTGGCCCAGATCATCACCTACGGATCCATCAAGGCCAAGGCGGCCGTCAAGGACAGTGCTCGCGTGCTGGGCTACCCGTATGCGCTGGGCGACCGCATCACCAAGGCGATGCCGCCCTCCGTCATGGGCAAGGACATCTCGCTTGCTGGCGCCTTCGATCCGAAGAACCCCCGTTACGGCGAGGCGGCCGAGTTCCGCGCGCTGTACGACACCGACCCCGATGCCAAGCGCGTGGTCGACACCGCCAAGGGGCTCGAGGGCCTCAAGCGCCAGCCCGGCGTCCACGCCGCGGGTGTCATCCTGTGCCGCGAGCCACTGCTCGACATCCTGCCGGTCTGGCGACGCGACCAGGACGGCGCCGTCATCACCCAGTTCGACATGGGCGCATGCGAGTCGCTCGGCCTGCTCAAGATGGACTTCCTGGGCCTGCGCAACCTCACCGTGCTCGATGACTGCCTGCGCAATATCGATGCCAACCGTGGCGAGACGATCGTCCTGGAGACCCTCGGCCTGGACGACCGCGATACCTACGACCTGCTGACACGAGGTGACACGCTCGGTGTCTTCCAGCTCGACGGCGGACCGATGCGCGCGCTGCTGCGCTCGATGCAGCCCGACAACTTCGAGGACATCTCCGCGGTGCTCGCCCTCTACCGGCCGGGGCCGATGGGTGCCAATGCGCACAACGACTACGCCGATCGCAAGAACGGCCGCAAGCCCGTCGTGCCGATTCATCCCGAGCTCGAGGACGCGCTGTCGGAGATCCTGGGCGATACCTACGGCCTGATCGTGTATCAGGAGCAGGTCATGGCGATCGCCCAGAAGCTGGCTGGCTACTCGCTTGGTGCAGCCGACCTGCTGCGTCGCGCGATGGGCAAGAAGAAGAAGGAGATCCTCGACAAGGAGTTCGTGCCCTTCCGCGACGGCATGCGCGCCAACGGCTACTCCGACGGGTCGATCAAGACGCTGTGGGAGATCCTTGTCCCGTTCTCCGACTACGCGTTCAACAAGGCGCACACGGCCGGCTACGGGCTCGTGTCCTACTGGACGGCCTATCTGAAGGCCAACTACCCGGCCGAGTACATGGCAGCGCTGCTGACTTCGGTCAAGGACGACAAGGACAAGTCAGCCATCTACCTGAACGAGTGTCGCAAGATGGGCATCAAGGTGCTGCCACCTGATGTCAACGACTCGGACTTCGACTTCACCCCGCGCGGAACCGACATCCGGTTCGGACTCTCGGCGATCCGCAACGTCGGCGGCAATGTCGTCGACTCGATCATCGCAACGAGGCGCCGCATCGGGCGCTTCGCCGACTTCCATGACTTCATCGCCAAGGTCGACGCATCCGTCTGCAACAAGCGCGTGGTGGAGTCGCTCATCAAGTCGGGCGCCTTCGACTCGCTCGGCCACACACGCAAGGGCCTGGTCACCATCCACGAGCAGGTCGTCGATGCCGCGGTCGATATCAAGCGGGCCGAGGCGCATGGCCAGTTCGACCTGTTCGGCGGGCTCGAGGCCGACGCTGATCCGTCACTCACCGCTCGCGGCGACATCCCCATCGGGGAGTGGGAGAAGACGGTCCTGCTGGCGCACGAGCGCGAGATGCTCGGGCTCTACGTGTCCGACCACCCGTTGCACGGCGCTGAGCGACTCCTCGCGTCGCACACCGACCGGACGATCGCCGCTCTGCTCATGGAC
This sequence comes from uncultured bacterium, assembly GCA_903908025.1. Taxonomy (GTDB): domain Bacteria; phylum Actinomycetota; class Actinomycetes; order S36-B12; family S36-B12; genus UBA10649. The sequence continues at coordinate 5,400 of CAIVQM010000457.1, read as the reverse complement.
GAGCGGGCCGATGCCACGATCGCAACGGTGGGCGGCCTGGTCACCGCCGTCCAGCGCAAGACCACCAAGCAGGGCTCGCCGTGGGCGATCGTCACCCTCGAGGACCTTGAGGGCTCAGTCGACATCATGGTGTTCCCGCAGACGTATGCCGCAGTGAGCACGCTGCTGATCGATGACTCAGTCGTCATCGTGCGGGCCCGGGTCGACCGCAGCGACGACGATGGCGTCCGACTCGTCGCACTGGAGATCACGCAGCCCGATCTCAGCGAGGCGGTGAGCGGGCCGGTGCGCGTCAGCATGGCGGCAGCACGCTGCATCCCGCCCCTCGTCGAGCGTCTCAAGGAGGTGCTGGCCGGCCACCCGGGTACGACCGAGGTGCACCTGCACCTGACGGGTGGTGCCAAGACGACGGTCCTGCGCCTGGACGACCGCCTGCGCGTCACGCCGTCACCGGCGCTGTACGGCGATCTCAAGGCCCTGCTGGGTGCAAATTGCCTCGGATAGCGCGCGCATGACGACAGCCCGCCGTGCCTCCGCGGTGATCGTTGCTGGCCTGATCGCCGGTGTCGTGAGTGGTATGGCCCTCGGTGTCGTGTGGTGGCAGTTGGCGCCACGTGTTCCACTCGTCATCCGTTCGGGCACCAACTTCCCGCAGGCCTACCAGCCGGAGGGCTACCTCGCTGCCGACGTTGCGTTCGGGGTGCTCGCCATCGTCGCGGGCGTCGCGATCACCATCGGCCTGGCCAATATGCGCCGCGAGCATCTGTTCAGCGTGCTCATAGCCGGCCTGCTGGCCAGTTCCGTCGGAACGGCAGCGATGTGGTTTGTCGGCACTCGGCTCGGATCAGTCGACATCGTGGGCCTGAGTGCCACCACGACCGAGGATCTGGTCGTCGATGCACCGCTGCGGGTGGCGATGCCCGGCATGTTCGTCATGTGGGCGCTCGCCTCCGTCGCCGTGGTGATGATCCTTGCCCTCGGCGACTGGATCAGTGAGGTCCGGGCCGCGCGATCGGCGCGTAGCGACCGTCCGTCACGCTGATCAGGTCGACGGGGGCCAGACCGATGTCGAACCCGCGCCGCCCGCCGCTGACGTAGACCGCGGCGAGGGTCTCTGCGCTCACGTCGACGAAAGTCGGCAGTTGCCGTTTCTGCCCGATAGGGGAGATGCCGCCGAGCACGTACCCGGTGAGTCGCTGCGCCGCTGCCGCGTCTGCCATCTCGGCGCGGCGTCCACCGGCGGCGGCTGCCAGCGCCTTCAGATCCAGGCTGCCCGTCACCGGCACGATGCCCACCACCGGGCGGCTGTCGACCATCGCGAGCAGGGTCTTGAAGACCTCGGCGGTCGACAGGCCGAGGGCGGCGGCTGCCTCTTCGCCATACGACGAGTTGCGTGGATCGTGGTCGTAGGCATGTGCGGTGAACGTGATCCCCGCTGCCCTCAGGGCAACAGTTGCTGGGGTGCCGGGCTCCTTGCGCGTCACGGCTCAGTTCACCGACGGCGGCAGGCCGGGCAGGTCGAGGGCCGGCAGCGCGGACAGCGCTGTGATGAGCGCCGTCTCCCGGGACAGCAGGCTCCGGGCGCGGAGGAGACGTTCGCCGGTCGATGCGGCGGCCAGCAGGCCCTGCCGCTCGTCCGTGGGCAGCACCATTGCCGCTGTCACCAGGTACGAGAGGACCGTGGGGTCCTCGGGCAGGTCATCCGAGTCGTCATCCTCGTCAACGATGTTGTCTGGCACCTGGCCACCCAGGGCAGCGCGGTAGTGCAGGAAGCTCCGCGAGACCTCTGCGGCGAGGAGGGTGTCAGCGGGGTCGAGGACATCGTCGAGGAACTCCACCTGTGCGCGCAGCAGTGGTTCGCTGTCGTCCACGTCCAGCAGGCGGAATCGTCGACTGCCCGTGGTGACGATGTCGTAGCGACCGTCGTCGAACCGCTCTGACTGCCTGAGGACGGTCGCGGTGCCGATCGGGTACAGCGCGTCGATCCCATCGCGGTCGACATCGCGCCCGTCGCGGATGCCGATGACGCCGAACTCCCGTTCGTCCTCATCCTCGATGCCGAGCAGTTCCGCGACGAGGTCGCGGTAGCGGTGCTCGAAGATGTGGAGCGGCAGCACGAGTCCCGGGACGAGAGGCGTGTTCAGCGGGAACAGCGGAAGGGGTGCGGCCACTATGGCAGCGTAAGGTAGGCCCGTGATCCGTCGCATCGACCTCCGCGGTTCGAAGGCCGACCCGCGCAGCATCCTGCCCCGTGCCGCCATGGATGTGGCTGACGCGGGTGATCGAATCCGCCCGATCATCGAGGATGTCCGCACCGGGGGTGCAGAGGCCGTCCTTCGCTGGACCGAGCAGCTCGACGGGGTGCGCCCTGCGTCGCTGCGGGTGCCGGCAGAGGTGATGCAGCGGGCCACCGATGCCCTTGATCCGGCCGTGCGCGAGGCGCTCCTGGAGTCAATCGCCCGAGCCCGCCACGTGCATATGGACCAGCGACGCACCGACATCTCGACCGTCGTGGTGCCCGGCGGCATGGTCACCGAACGATGGCTTCCCGTTGACCGGGTCGGGCTCTACGTCCCTGGTGGCCGCGCTGTGTACCCCAGCAGCGTGATCATGAACGTTGTGCCGGCTCAGGTGGCTGGTGTTGCCTCGCTCGCTGTGGTGTCGCCAGCGCAGCGCGACTTCGACGGCTGGCCGCACCCGACGATCCTGGCGGCCTGTGCCCTGCTCGGCGTCGACGAGGTGTACTCGGTCGGTGGAGCGCAGGCGGTGGCCATGCTTGCCTTCGGTGTCGACCTGCCGGAGGGTGGTCGATGCGAGCCGGTCGACCTCGTCACGGGGCCGGGCAACATCTACGTCACGGCAGCCAAGCGAGCCCTGCAGGGGGTCATCGGCATCGACTCGGAGGCCGGGCCCACCGAAGTTCTCGTGCTGGCCGACGACACGGCCGATGCGGCCCATGTGGCGGCTGATCTCATCAGCCAGGCCGAGCACGATGTTCTCGCCGCTGCGGTCCTGGTCACGCCCTCCGAGGAACTGGCTCAAGCAGTCGAGGCTGAAGTTGTCCGGCAGGTCGCGCAGACCAAGCACATCGAGCGCGTCACCGAGGCCCTGTCAGGCACGCAGAGCGCCATCGTCATCGTCGATGATCTCGAGGCCGGGCTCCGAGTCGTAGACGCCTATGCGGCCGAGCACCTCGAGATCCACACCCGCGATGCCCGTGAGTGGGCGATGCGCGTGCGTAATGCCGGGGCCATCTTCGTCGGCACGTATTCGCCCGTCTCGCTTGGTGACTATGCGGCGGGCTCGAATCATGTGCTGCCGACAGCTGGATCCGCACGTCACTCGTCTGGCCTGTCGGTTCAGTCATTCCTACGTGGAATTCACGTCGTCGAATACGACGCGAATGCCCTTCGCGATGTGGCGCCGCACGTACTGGCACTGTCGGCGGCTGAGGACCTGCCCGGCCACGGTGACGCGATCCGCGTGCGCCTGTCGTCCGGCGACGTGCGGTGAACGGCCCGTTCGTCCTGCCGATCCGTGCGGATCTGGTGGGCATCTCTTCATACGGGGCGCCGCAGCTTGACGTGGCTGCGCGGCTGAACGTCAACGAGAACCCGTTCCCGCTGCCAGACGATCTCGCAGCGGCCATGGGTGCGGCGGTCACCGAGGCCGCCGCGGATCTCAACCGGTACCCCGATCGCGATGCGATCCGCCTGCGGCAGGCGCTGGCCGACTACATCGCCGACGAGTCTCGTGGAGCGTGCAAAACCACAGCGACCACCCCATCGAATTTCCCCTACGCAGTGACAACATCCGCATTAGCGACGGCCTTGGCAACGAGTATCCGCTTGACGATCAAGCCTCAACCCCGGCGGTGCTTGTCGTCGCAGCGGGGGCGCAGGCGCAAGGCAAAGCGGTGGTTAGCCGCCCGCTCAGTCGCAGCACGACCACGCTGCTCATTCGCCTCAAAGACAAGCCCTTTGGCGAGGCCAGTTTCGTCGTGCCGCTGAACGAGTAGGCTCATTGCTCACGAGGCAAGCCCACGAAGGTCTAAAATCTGCAATCCAAAAACTCACAGCCCGCGCATAATCTGCCAATAGGCGACAAGCCGTTGGCGGCGCAACCCCCGCCGGTGCCCCAACATCCACTTTAGCGCCTCAACCGCGCCCGCGTAACCGAAACTCAAGCACAGATAGGCCCGTAGCAGCCTGGCGACGCGCCAGCCATACCACATTCGCGCCAACAACAGCTTGCTCCGGTTGAAGTTAAGCTGACGCTGCACCGCCGCTTGGTCGCTGCTTTTGCCTTCATAATGCGTAATCACCGCCTCCGGCAGATACCAGACCGCCGCATGGCCCCACGTCGCTTGGAGGCGCTGCTGCCACTCCAGTTCCTCGCTATACATGAAAAAGCGCTCGTCGAGCAGTCCGGCCCGCCTAATCGCGGCGACACGAACGAGCAGCGCCGCGCCGACGAGCCAATCAACCGGCTGCGGCTCCGTGTCGGGATGGGCCGCGCAGTGGTAGCGCTGCGCCCACGGATTGCCCGGCCACAGGCGGGCGAGGGCGGTGCTTTCCCAAAACAGCGTGGCGACCGTCGGAAAGCGACGGCGCGACGACTGCGCCGTGCCGTCACCGTAGCGCAGATGCGGGCCAACGACTGCCAGCGCGGGCCGCGCTTCAAGCGCCTGCACGAGGCGCGGCAGCGCGTCGCCCACTGGCACCGTGTCGGGGTTCAGCAGCAGCACGTAGCGCGCCCGCCCTTCGCGCAACACCACCCGCAACGCCAGATTATTCCCGCCCGCAAAGCCCAGATTAGCCCCGGACTCGATCAGCCGCACGGTCGGAAATTCGGCCTGCAGCATCGCGGGCGTCCCGTCGTGACTGGCGTTGTCCACAACGAACACCTCGTAGCTCAGCCCACTGTTGTTCAGCGAAGCATGAACGGCGTGCAGGCAGGCGCGGAGCAGGTCGCGCACGTTCCATGTCACGATGATGATCGCCAGGGTTGGTAGCTTGTTTATAGAAGGATCTCCTTTTGAACCATGCCCAAGGGTGCCACGTAAAGTCTTGCAGAAGCTGGTACGATGGAGGCAGGTATCGCTGCCTAGCGGAGGTATCCCCAATGAGCCGTCCCATCAACGAGCAGACGTGGCATCGCCTGCCTACCTCGTCCTCCGTCCGAGGTAATTTGATAGATTGGCCGGACAAGGGCGGCCACAAGGGCCGCCCGTACCACGCGGTACGCGGCTGCCGGATCGTACCGCCCTACCCGGCAGTACGCGGCTGCCGGATCGTACGGGCGGCCCTTGTGGCCGCCCTACCCGGCAGTACGCGGCTGCCGGATCGTACGGGCGGCCCTTGTGGCCGCCCTACCCGGCAGTACGCGGCTGCCGGATCG
>CAIVQM010000456.1 GCA_903908025.1 uncultured bacterium | reverse complement strand
CCACACCCTCAACGCCGCCCTGTTCCCGCGGGCCCGCTTCCATGACTTCGCCGCCATCTACCAGGGCGACCTGTGGCTCGACGAGGACGCCGAAGGCCGGGTGCTGGCCGACGGGATCCGGCTGATCCGCACACCGGGCCACACGGTTGAGGACATCTCGACGGTCATCGAGTCCGATGACGGACTGGTCATCTGCACACACGCCTGGTGGTTTGAGGGCGGTCCCGACGAGGACCCCTACGCCCCCGATGCGGAGGTGCTCGCGGCCGCGCGTGAGCGCATCCTGGCGCTGTCACCCGCGCTGGTCGTGCCGGGCCATGGGGCAGCGTTCGTCCCTCAATAGGATTGCGGCCATGACCGCGATCACTCGGGCGGAGGTCGAGCATCTGGCTCGGCTGGCCCGCCTCCAGCTCAGTGCCGATGAGCTCGACCACTACGCCGGGCAGCTCGACGTCATCCTGCAGTCCGTTGCGCGGGTGGCCGAGGTGACCGCCGACGACATTCCGCCGACCTCGCACCCGATCCCGGTCGAGAACGTGTACCGCGACGATGTGGCCCGGCCCGGGCTAGACCGCGCAGAGATCGCGGCGGGGGCTCCCGCCTGGGAGGACGACCGCTTCCGCGTCCCGCGCATCCTGGACGAGGAGTAGTCGTGGCAGCCATGGAAGGCGACCTGGTCCGCCAGGAGGCGGCAGTCCTCGCCCGTGCCATCGCTGAGGGCGAGGTGTCGGCGGAGGAGGTGACCCGCGCGCACCTCGACCGCATCGAGGCGGTCGACGAGCGGGTGCATGCGTTCCTGCAGGTCACGGGTGATGCCGCGCTCGAATCCGCACGGGCCGTCGACCGCAAGAGGTCCGAGGGGGCTCGGCTGGGACCGCTGGCCGGTGTGCCCATCGCCGTCAAGGACGTCCTGACGATGCGCGGTGTTCCGACGACGTGCGGTTCGCGCGTACTCGAGGGCTGGCGTCCGCCGTACGACTCTGCCGTGGTCGAGAGGCTCCGAGCGGCCGACATGGTCATCCTCGGCAAGACCAACATGGACGAGTTCGCGATGGGGTCATCGACCGAGCACTCCGCGTACGGCCCGACCCACAATCCCTGGGACCTCGATCGCATCCCCGGCGGCTCGGGTGGCGGCTCGGCTGCCGCGCTGGCCTCCTTCGAGGCGCCGTTGGCGATCGGCTCCGATACTGGCGGCTCCATCCGGCAGCCGGCCGCGGTCACGGGCACGGTGGGTGTCAAGCCGACCTATGGCGGCGTCTCGCGCTACGGCCTGATCGCGCTGGCCTCCTCGCTCGACCAGGCGGGACCGTGCGCCCGCACCGTTATGGACACCGCGCTGCTGCACGCGGCGATCGCCGGTCATGACGCGCGTGACTCGACCTCGATCAGTGCACCCGTGCCGGATGTGGTCGCGGCGGCTCAGCGCGGTGATGTCCGGGGCATGAAGATCGGCCTGGTCAAAGAACTTGGTGGCGATGGCTACCAGGCGGGCGTCTCACAGCGCTTCAACGAGGCGGTCGAGATCCTGACGTCGCTGGGCGCCGAGGTCGTCGAGGTGTCCTGTCCGAACTTCGAGTACGCCCTGGCGGCCTACTACCTGATCCTGCCCTCCGAGGCGTCCAGCAATCTGGCCCGCTTCGACGGCATGCGCTACGGCCTTCGCGTTGGCGATGACGGTCAGCACTCCGTCGAGGAGGTCATGGCTCTCACGCGCGAGGCCGGCTTCGGAGCCGAGGTCAAGCGCCGCATCATGATCGGCACGTACGCACTGTCGAGTGGCTACTACGACGCGTACTACGGCCAGGCACAGAAGGTGCGCACCTTGATCACGCGCGACTTCAACGCCGCTTTCGAGAAGGTCGATGTGCTCATCTCGCCGACCGCCCCGACAACGGCTTTCAAGATCGGCGACAAGGTCGATGACCCGATCGCCATGTACCTCAACGACATTGCGACGATCCCCGTCAACCTCGCCGGCAACACCGCCATGTCCCTGCCCGTCGGACTCGCCCCCGAGGATGGCCTCCCCGTGGGGCTGCAGATCATGGCCCCGCCCATGGCAGATGACCGGCTCTACCTCGTTGGCTCGGCCCTCGAGGAAGCGCTGGTCGACCGTTGGGGACACCTGCTGATCGAGGAGGCGCCCGCGCTATGAGCACTGCACACGACACCGTCGACTTCGCGGTTGCCCTCACGATGTTCGAGCCCGTGCTCGGCATCGAGACCCATGTTGAGCTCGGCACCAACTCCAAGATGTTCTGCTCATGCCCAACAGCGTTCGGCGCCGATGCCAACACCCAGGTCTGCCCGGTGTGCCTCGGCCTGCCCGGCTCGATGCCCGTCGTCAACCGCACAGCGGTCGAGTCAACGATCCGGATGGGACTGGCCCTCAACTGCAGCATCGCGCCGTGGTGCCGGTTTGCGCGCAAGAACTACTT
>CAIVQM010000455.1 GCA_903908025.1 uncultured bacterium | reverse complement strand
CGATAGTGGGCGAGAAGCGGCCCGGCACGTCGACAGGCGTGCCGTCCTGCAGACGCCACGGCTTCCAGTCGTCATTGGCAAAGCCGAACGCGTTCTTGGCTGGCATGACCCCGATCACGTCCACCGGCAGCTCCCGGAGGAGCGCAGCGTCGAAGTCGCCGTTGAACTGCAGAAGGTGCGTGACCTTCACTCGATAGTCGGGCTCGTCGATTAGGGCTTGGCGAAGCGCAGAGACGGTTGACGCATGGGCACCGCTGATGAACGTCGCGCCCATGTCCACACAGACCTGGTCTGGCTGGCGGTGTTCGAGCGTCGCCTGGAGGCGCTGCCGCGGGGTCATCATCGTCGAGGGGTCTCCTGTCCGCACTGGCGGATGCGACGCGGATGGAGGCCACTGATGTGGGTCGCCTCCACCCATGGAACTAGCCCCCGGCGACGGTCTGCTTTGCGACGTCAACCGCTGACGCGGCGTCCGGAGCATAGGCATCAGCCCCGATCTGGTTGGCGAACTCCGGCGTCACCGGCGCACCTCCAACCATGATCTTGATGCCCGGGAGCCCAGCCGCCCGGATCGCAGCGACGGCATCCTTCATGCCGGTCATGGTGGTCGTCAAGAGGGCGCTGATTCCGATCAGGCTTGCGCCGTTCTCCCGCGCGGCCTCGATGAACCGCTCAGCAGGGACGTTGGTGCCTACGTCGATCACCTTGATGTTGGCCCCGCGCAGCATCATGGCAACGAGGTTCTTCCCGATGTCGTGCAAGTCGCCCTGGATGGTCCCAACCACAGCGGTCCACTCAGGCCGAACGTCAGCCTTGACGAGGACAGGTTCCAGGAGCGCCATGGCCTCCTTCATCGCCCGGGCGCTGATGAGCATCTCGGGGACGAACAGCTCGTTCATCTGGAACCTGCGGCCGACCTCGGCCATCGCGGCCGTCATCGTGTCCATGATCGTGCGAGGATCGGTTCCATCCGCGATGGCTTCGCCGGCGTTCCTGATCGACCCGCTGCGGTCACCCGCCTCAATCGCGGTCTTGAGCGCCCCAAGATCAGCCATTCCTCGCCCTCCGAACTGTGGTGCGCGCTTGGACCGGAAGTGGTCTCCGGTGCGTGCTGGGGTTTACCAAGCGGTGTAGCCGCCATCGACGACAAGGGTTTGTCCGGTGATGTAGCTCGAGGCATCCGAAGCCAGGAAGACCACGGCTCCACCAAGCTCACCTGGCTGCCCCAGGCGCCCCATCGGGATCTGCCGGAGCCACACAGGCCCCCAATCTGGTCGATCCATCCACGGAAGGACTAGTTTTGTCGCCATGTAGCCCGGGGCGATGCCATTGACCCTGACCCCGTGGCGTACCCACTCCGCGGCGAGGCTGCGCGTCAGCATGATGACGCCGCCCTTGGCCGCGGCGTAGTCGACATGCGGCTGCGGATTCGTCTGCACGATCCCCGACATCGACGAGATCGTGATGATGCTGCCGGCGCCAGCCTTGATCATCACGCGACCGGCCGCCTGGCAGGCGAGGAACGTTCCCGTCAGATCCACTTCGACCGTCCGCTTCCAGTCTTCCAGTGGGAGGTCCGTAGCAGGCAGGTCTTTGACGATGCCGGCGCTTGTCACGAGGACGTCCAGGCGCCCCCACTTGGCGAGCGTTCCGTCGACCATCGCCTGCACGCTCTCCGGCTGACAGGTGTCAAGCCCGATGGCCATCGCCTCGTGCCCTGCCGACGTCAGACCCTCGCGGGCTGCCTCGGCCGTTTCTCGGTCGATGTCTGCCAGGACGAGACGCGCGCCCGACTCGGCGAGAGCGGTCGCCATTGCAAGGCCGAGACCCTGTGCGCCGCCCGTCACGACCGCGACGCGTCCGGCGAGCGAGAACTGGTCCAGTACGGTCATTGGTTCCCCTTCAGGGATGGAAGACGGCCTTGACGATCGAGCGATCCGAGACCATCCGCTCGAAGACCGCCGCCCCGTCCGCCAGTGGTGCCCGAAGCGTCAGGATCTTCTCGACATCGACGGCCCCGTCCGCGATCAGCCTGATGGCCCGCAGGACGCCGGATCTCGTCATCCCCATGATCCCGGTGATCGTCAACTGGTTGAAGACCGCGAGGAGTTCGTCAATCTCGATGGTCTCCGAGATGTTGCCGGCCCACACGATCGTGCCTCCGGGCTTGGTCACATCCACGGCCCGAGCCATCGTCGCCGTCACGCCTACCGCCTCGATCGCGTGGTCTACCCCGATGCCGCCGGTCAAGTCCATGACGCGTTGGACGAACCCTGGATCTCCGGGGTCGATGATCTCGGTTGCGCCAAAGGCCCGGAGCAGCGGATCACGTTCCCGGTTTCGATTGGCCACGATCAGGTGGCGAGGGCTGTAGCGGGCAAGCAGCGCGGTCGTCATCAGGCCAATCGGGCCCGCGCCCAGCACCAGCGACGTGTCGCCGGGCAGGAAATGGATCCGCGAGACAGCCTTGATCGCGACGCTCAGCGGCTCGATGAGCGCTGCCTGGTCGAATGAGACCCCATCCGGGATCGGGACGAGCACGCTGGAGTCGACGACCAGCGATTCGGCGAACCCTCCGGGCATGTTCGCCCCGTAGAAGCGCCGATCACGGCAATCGTCGGTCCGGCCGTCCAGACAAGTCTCGCAGGCGCGGCACGCGATCCCGGGCATCACGAAGACCCTCGCCCCGACCTCGACGTTCCGGACCCAGGGTCCGACCGCGACCACCGTGCCGGACGTCTCGTGGCCCATGACCAACGGTGGAGTGCGTCCCGGGGGCTTGCCTTGGAACCCGTGCACGTCACTGCCGCAGATGCTCGACGCGCCAACCCGGACGATGACCTCGCCGGGTTCCGTGATCTCGGGCTCTGGCACATCCCGATAACTGAGTTGCCCAACGCCTTCGAGCACGAGAGCCTTCATGGGCCGTTCCTCCAGTTGGGGTCCATCACCTTGAGTTGCTCATAGCAAGTCGAGGTTGCGTATATGCTTGCATGCAGTGTAGATCAGTCCAGCGGTGCGTGAACCGCCGTCGGCGGCAATGAGGGTTGAAGCGTGGGCGCCAGCACACTCGCAATCGACACGATCCCCTGGGGCCGGTGGCCCGAGGCATGGCGTATCCGCCGGAACGGCGTGGAGCTGGTGGTCGTTGGCGAGATCGGACCCCGGATCATGTTGCTCCGCCGAGGCGACGGGCCGAACATCCTGCACGTGGACGAGGAATTGGCCGTGCGGCGCGGCGATTGGACCTTCTACGGCGGCTCTCGCTTCTGGGTCTCCCCCGAGACCGAGGCGTCCTACCACCCGGAGAACGCGCGCTGCTCGGTCGTGGTCGATGCCGCCGGGATCACGCTGGCGGCACCAGCTGAGCCGAGTGGCCTGCGTCGGTCGCTCAGGATCGCTGCCGGCGACGGCGACGAGGACTTCAGGATCACCTACCGGCTGGCCAACCAGGGCGAAATGATCGCCCGAGGAGGGATCTGGGTCCTGAGCTGCATTCGCGGTCCCGGACGGCTCGTTTGCCCATGGGACGACGGCACCGACGCGTGGTCCACGCAGATGATCCGATTCTGGCGGCGGTGGAGCACGTTCGGCACCGACGTCGCGAGTCCGCAGTGGCATCTGGGCAACGGGATGCTGGTTATCGAGCCCACAGGTGAAGTCGGCAAGGTTGGCCTGTTCAGCAAGCATGGCCTGCTTGCCCTTGTTCGTCCGGACGGGACGTTCGCCAAGTACGCACGCCCCATGCCAGGTCTCACGTACCCGGACGGCGGCTGCAACCTCGAGATTTGCACAACGCCCAACTTCATCGAGATGGAGACGCTCGGGCCCGTCATGGACCTCTTGCCCGGCGACTCGATCGAACACGAGGAGCGCTGGCTCTGGACCGCGGATCGGTTCGAGCCCAACCAATGGCCCGACGTGCTCGGGCGCCTCGGCGTCAGCCCTCAGACATCGGTCAGCCCTCAGACATCGGTCAGCCCGAACACGGAGGAACAGCAGTGAGCCCCATCAGCGTCGTCCAGGACCCGAACGTCTCGTGGCTTGCCGCGCAGCACCCGGCTGAACCCGGTCGTGCGCCGCGCAAGCGCATCGGCCTGCTGAGCTTGATTTCGCCGGAGTGCGACACGGTTCCCGATATGGCCGCGAAGGCCCGGCGATACCACCAGGAGGCGATGCAGACTCTGGAGGAGCTCGGCTTCGACGTCGTCCGGCCGGCCGGCCCGACGCGCACGCCCTCGGAAGCCGTGGGCCACGTTCGCGGCCTGGAGGAACGCGGGGCTGAGGCGCTCGTGTTCTATGTCGCGGACTGGTCCTTCTCGACAACCGCTGCCATCGGCGCCCTCCTCAGCAACCCCCACCCGATCGTCCTCTGGACGAATGCGCGGACGGATTGCGCAGGCCTCATCGGTATGGCCATCACCAAGGGCGCCCTTGACGAGGTTGGCATCACGTCCACCAGCGTCTACGGCGACTTCGACGATCCGGCGACGCGCGAGGAACTCCGGGCTCTGCTCACCGGGCGTGCAGCAGCGGCACGGCTGCGGGGTATGCGCTATGGCCTGGGTGGCACCCGGTCGCTCGACATGCTCACCGCAGTGGTGGATCCAAACCAGTGGCTGACCCAGTTCGGGATCGACATAGACGGCTGGGACGAGGTCGATGTCGTCGAGCGGGCCAAGGCGATCCCAGCTGCGGAGCTGGAGCGCCACGTTCGCTGGCTCCGCCGCGACTTCGGGGGGATCTACGTCCCGGAGCTGGTCGTGGAATCCTCCTTCAGGCTGTACCTCGCCCTCAAGCAGGTGGCCGCCGAGAAGCAGTTCGACTTCATCAGCGTCAAGTGCATGCCCGAGATGCCGGCGATCTTCACGAGCTTCTGCCTCGCTCACGCTCTTCTGGGTGACGCCAGCGACGCGGACGGCCCAAAGGAGCGGATGATCTGCGCCTGCGAGGCCGACTCGAATGGTGCGCTCACGATGCAGCTGATGAAGAACGTGGACGATCAGGCGATCAACTTCGCCGACGTCCGCTGGATGGACCCGGTTGAGAACGTCGTGAGGATCTCCAACTGCGGCTCTCAGGCCACTGAACTCGCCTCATCCCGCGCCGACGTCCGCTGGGTTGAGCACGGGCTCAAGGAGCACCCCTGGAAGTACGGCGGTATGGCCGCACAGGCGATCAGCAAGCCCGGCCGCGTGACGATGGCGAGGTTGAGCCGCATCAAGGGGCGCTACGTGATGTTCATTGCGGGCGGGGAGTCGCTGGATGTCCCGCGTGAGGCGCTCGACTCGACCGGCTGGTCGTTCTCGCCCCACTCGTTCATCCGCGTGGACGCCCCCGCCAAGGCCTTCGTGCGCGAGCTCAGGTCGAACCATCTCCACCACATGTACGGCGACTGGCGACGGGAACTCGTCGAGGCCTGCGCGGTGCTTGGGATCGAGCCGGTTCTTGCGGTTGGGGAGCCGCCACTCCCGGTGTGATTCCTCGGGGGCGGACGTCCGCGACGAAGGCCGGTTGGCGGGGTCGCCGCACCGGCCGCACCTCCGCCCTGAGGCCGTCCCCTCGTGCTCTAGATAGACCGCCACAGGCTATTCTGGTGGGTATGCGATTCTCCCGAACATCGGCCAACGACATGATCCCCAGGTACGTCAAGATCCGCGATTCGATCATCGCGCGAATCGAGGCGGGTGAGTTGATGCCGGGGGACCAGATCCCCTCGCTTCGCGAGATGTGCCTCGAGCACAGCGTCAGCTCGATCACAGCGCGCCGCGCGCTGCTGGACCTCCTGAACGATGGCATCGTCGAACGGCGGGGCGGGCTGGGGGCGTTTGTAACGGGCGCTGTCCGGCGTGCGCAGATTGCAGTCGTGATCATCGGCTACAGCGAGGCATCCTGGCGTCGGGACAGCAGCTCGTTCGGGCAGCTCGTGGGCGGGATCGGGAGCGCGGCATGGGAGGAGGCGGCCACTCTCTCGGTCGTGCCAATCAACGACATGGCTCGGGCCGTTTCGTCGCTTGATCGTCTCCTCAGGGACCAGCCGATTGACGGCGTCCTCTTCCGCATCGCCGGAGAGATGGACTGGGCCATCCTGGACGTTCCCCGCTCCTACGGGGTTGAGGCGGTCCTCATCAAGCGGACGGCACCGGGCGACAGCACGCCATGCGTGGTTCCGGATGCAGTTCGCGCAGGACGCGTGAGTGTCCAGCACGTTTTAGGGGTTGGCCATCGGCGGATCGCCTTGGTTGCAACCACGGTGTCTCCAGACACCTACCGAGACCACCGGGCGGGTTTTGAACAAGCCATGCAGGAGGCCGGCTTGCCGCTCCTGCCCGAGTTGATGTGCTCGCTGCCCGGGCGCGGTACGCGCGAGGAGGGCTTTGCTATGGCACGACAGCTGCTCGGCCTGGAGGATCGCCCGACGGCCATCGTGACCAACTCGGACTTCCTTGCCGCCGGAGTCTACGAAGCGGCCGCGGCCGCGGGGCTGTCCATCCCCGAGGATCTGTCCGTCGTGAGCTTTGATGACGTCGAGTTCGCTGCGCACCTGTCGCCTCCGCTGACGACGGTCCGCCTGAGCTACTACGACCTTGGGCACGCCGCGGCCGTCGCGTTGTTCGATGCCCTTCGCGGGCAGAAGGGCCCTAGCATCGAAGTCGTGCCGGTCCAACTGGTTGAGCGGGGATCAGTCGCTCCTATCGCGTGAGTGGGCGGCAAGCGGGGAGCCGTTGCGGTTGCCTGGGATGTCGGAGTGGCTGGAGGCACGGGGCAACGCGG
>CAIVQM010000454.1 GCA_903908025.1 uncultured bacterium | reverse complement strand
GCCGAAGGCCAGCAGCAGCCCGATGTGGAAGACGAAGGCCATGACCTGGGCGACGCCCACACTGGCGCCAGCGAGGGCGGGGTGCAGACCCGCCTTCTGCAGGAATCGCACGTTGATGGCGATCGAGCCGATCGTTGGCGGTGACACGAGGGTCGCGAATGAGCCGGCCAACTGCGCGAGGATCGTGCGGTGCAGGGGCAGCCGCTCGGGGACGAAGCCGCTGAGCGACCACGCGGCCGCCACGAAGGTGAGGATGCTGAGCACCACCGCAACCAGCATCCAGCGCCAGTCGGCCGTGCGGAGCAGGCCGACGAGATCGACCTGGGCCAGCTGCGAGAGCAGCAGGTAGCCGGCGATGCTGCCGACGATGATCATGATCAGCGTGCGTGGGCGAACCCGCTCGAACTGGATCTGCTCGGCGTCGGCACCGGGACGGATCTCCGCGAGCTTGTCGCGGAGCCCGATCATCAGTCCCTTGTTCTTGCGAACGGCCTTGCGGGTCTGGGCTGACAGCGCCACCGGCTGGAGGGCGGGCAGGGCCCGACTCAGGCCGGTTATGCCGAGGACGGTGCGGCCGGTGTCGACGGCGCGGTCGACATCCGTCAGGAGCGCCAGCGTCGTCAGCAGTTCGGCGGTGTCGATGCGCTGCGCCACGTCGCCAGCGGCGATGCTCCCGGTCTCGCCACCGATCAGCCACACCGAACCGTCCTCGGCGCGCAGCAGGTGCTCGGCCGACAGCGATCGGTGCGTCATCTGGTTCTCGTGCAGCGTGCGCATCGCCCGCCACGCCTGAAGCAGGTCGTTCTCGGTGATCACTTCAAGGTTGCTGAAGCGTGTTCCCTCGACGAGTTCGTACGCGAGCAGGACGGAGTCGGGCCCGACCTCGGCGGTCAGCAGGAGTCGCGGCTCGGGGACGCCGGCCGCCTGTGCTGCGTAGGCGACGAGCGCGGCGTGGTCCAGGGACTTGCGCATGTCGAATGCGCCAGCGGTGCTGTCGTCGCGCAGTCGCAGGCTGGTCCAGATGGCGTTGGCCAGGCCCGCACCCTCCAGGTCACGGTCGAGCACCGTTACGAGCAGCCGGCTGCCGGAGCGGGTCGTGGCCATGTAGCGGCGGCCGCGGGCGGTGGACTCGCGGGCCTGGAGCAGCGTCAGCGGGAAGCCGCCGCGGGTCAGCGCATCAGCAACCTCCAGGCCGCTGGGGCGCGTGGTTGGTGTACCGGCGACATAGCGGGTCATGACCCCGACGGCCCAGCCGATCGACAGCGAGATGCCCACGCCGGCGATGGCGATGCCGGCGCTGAGCAGGGTCACGACGATGAGTGACCCGATGACGAGCACTGTCAGCGCGTTCCAGGGCCGCCGGCTCATGAGTCGTGCGACGGTGATGAAGGCGACCAGGCCACCGAGGATCGGGGCCGTCGCGACGCTGTCGGGGCTGGTCGAGCCAGCGAGCGCGGCCAGCAGTCTGGGCAGATCCCCGTTGGCAAGTGCGTACGACGCCAGCGTCAGGATGATGACGGCGATCAGCAGGGCGACGAAGGCATCGAACAGCTGGCGCAGCCGGCGGCGCAGGGTCAGGGTGACGGCTACCGCGATCGGGAGGCCGAGGGTGCCGATGCCGCCGATGATGTTGAGGGCCAGCACGACGACGGAGGGCAGGAGCGAGGCGCCCGAGGAGATGTCGCTGTCCAGACCGGCGGCGGTGCTCGTGGCGAACCAGGCTACGAGGACGATGGCGGCGCTGATCACCAGGGCCAGTACGAAGCGGGCCAGATCCAGTGGTCGGCGCAGCCGCCGGGGGATCACCCCGTCCTCGATGACGATCGAGGTCGGCTGCTCGCCGGCCTCGCTCGGGATCGGGGCGTCGACGGTCACCGGGTGATCGTCCCAGACCATGCACCCAGGGTGTCGGACCCGGGTGGTATCCATGGCACATGAAGTGGCGGCTGGACACCTCCCCGGCTCCGCCGGTCGCCCCTGCCGCCCTCGATGAGCAGCAGCGAGCGGTCGTGGCCCACCGGCACGGCCCGATGCTCGTGCTCGCCGGCCCCGGCACCGGCAAGACGACCACGATCGTGGAGGCCATCAGCCAGCGGCTGTCGGATCCGGAGCTCCCCCTCCCGGCAGATGCCGTGCTGGCGCTCACCTTCGGTCGCAAGGCCGCCGTCGAGCTCCGCGACCGCGTCACGGCCCGGCTGGGGGGCGGGATCGTCCCCACGGTGGCGACCTTCCACTCCTTCGCCTACTCCCTGCTGCGGCGCACCGACTCGCGCGAGGACTATCTCGACCCGCCGCGGCTGATGTCCGGGGCCGAGGAGGATGTCCGGATCCGCGAACTGCTGCGCGGGGCGGTGGCCGACGGCTCGATCGACTGGCCCGACGACCTCGTCGGCGCCCTGCCGACCCTCGGGCTCGCCAACGAGGTCCGAGCGGTCCTCACCAGGGCGCGCGAGGTGGGTCTCGAGGACGGCGACCTGCGGCGCATCGGCGCGGCCTCGGGGCGTCCGGCCTGGGTTGCGGTCGGACAGCTCGCCCGGCAGGAGCAGGAGGTCATGGTCCTCGAGAACGTCATGGACTACGGCGAGCTGCTCTACCGTGCCCTCGTCCGCGCACATGAGCCCGCAGTCGCCGAGATCCTGCACCGCCAGTACCGGGCGATCTACGTCGACGAGTATCAGGACACCGACCCGCTGCAGGTGGCTCTGCTGAAGGCACTCGTCGGTCCGGAGACGGCCCTGGTCGCGGTCGGCGATCCCGATCAGGCGATCTACGGATTCCGCGGTGCCGACGTCGGCGGGCTGCTCCGCTTCCCCGACACCTTCCGGACCGCAGCAGGCGATCTGGCCCCCGTCGTGGTGCTGGGTCGCACCCGCCGCTTCGGCCCGGCCATCCGTGCGGTCGCGACCGCAGCCATCGGCACCCGCATTCCCAGGGGCCTGACGGTTGCGCAGGCACGCGCCCATCGCGAGCCCGCCTGTGAGCCGCCGACTTCGCCTGAAGATGATGTGGTCACCGTCGTCCGCTATGACGACCGCGGTGCGCAGGCGGCGCACGTCGCCCGCGAGATCCGGCTCGCCCATGTCGAGCGTCAGGTGCCCTGGGCGCAGCTCGCCGTCCTCGTGCGCTCCGGCCATCAGATCCCGGCCGTCCAGCGTGCCCTGCATGCTGCCGGGGTACCGGTCGTGGTGGCGGCTGATGAGATCCCGCTGCGTTCCGAGCCGGCTGTGGCGGCCCTGCTCGCGGCCCTCACGATGGCTGCCCACCCGGGTTCGGCTTCGCCTGCCGATGTGCTGGATGTGCTGTCCGGTCCACTCGTCGGCCTCACAGCGGGCGATGTGCGCCGGCTCGGTCGGGCGCTCCGCACGCAGCAGCACCGCGACGGCTACGCCTCGCCACCGTCGGATCTGCTCCTGCACGACCTGGTGCTCGGCCCCCTGCTCGGCCAACCCGATGACTCCCTCGCCGCGCTGCCTCCGGACGATCCGGCCGTCGTATCGATCAGCCGGTTGCGGGGCCTGCTGGCGCAGGTGCATGCGCAGGTCGTCGCGGGCGCGGCGCCCGAGGAGGTCCTGTGGACCCTCTGGTCGGGCGGCAGCACACCCCACGGCTGGCCGAACCGGCTGCGCACGGCCGCCCTCCACGGTTCGCTGTCGGCCGGCCACGACCTCGATGCCGTCATGGCGCTTTTCGATGCCGCCGAACGGCTGGTCGGCCGCTACCCCGGCTTCCTCGGGATACGCACCTTCATCGACTCGCTCGCCGACCAGCAGATCCCGGCCGAGGCGGTGGCCGATCGCGGCACGCGGGCCGACGCGGTTCGCGTCCTGACCGCCCACCGGGCCAAGGGTCTCGAATGGGACGAGGTGTGGGTGCTCGGCACGGAGGAGGGGGTGTGGCCCGATCTGCGGGCTCGCGGCTCCACCCTGCGCGCCGAGGAACTGACCCGCACCGGGATCGGCAGCGGCCCGCGTCCGGCCGACCTCCTCGAGGAGGAGCGGCGGCTGTTCTACGTCGCCTGCACCCGGGCCCGCCGGCAGCTGCACCTATCGGCCATCGACGAACGTGATCAGGGTGGTGAGCGTCCGAGCCGTTTCCTCGACGACATCGCGGCCGTGCTCGAACCCGAGCACCTGCGGGTCGAGTCCGGTCGGCCGGCCCACAATGTCTCGCTCGACGGGCTCGTCGCGGAGCTCCGCAGCACCGCGATGGACCCCTCGGCCTCGGCACACCTGCGCTCGGCTGCCGCCGAGCGGCTTGCCGTACTCGCGGCCCAGCGCGACGACGATGACGAGGCCCTAGTTCCGCTGGCCGACCCGTCAGCATGGTGGGGGCTTCGCGACACCACCGTCAGCGAGCAGCCCGTCCGTGATCCCGCACAGCCGATCGCGCTTTCGGGCAGCGGCCTCGACGGCATCATCGGATGCCCGCTCAAGTGGTTCCTCGAGCACGAGGCCCACGCCGACACCCCCCGCGGCACCGCAACCAGTTTCGGCAGCATCGTGCACGCCGTCGCCGACTTCGTCGCGAAGGGCGAGGTGCCGGCGGTTCTTTCCGACATGGACGCCGAGGTCGACCGAGTCTGGTCCGAGCTCCGGTTCGAGGCGCGTTGGCAGTCGCAGTCCGAGCGGCGCGAGGCACATGCGGCGCTCGCGCGCTTCCTTGGCTATCACGTGCGCGCCGACCGCGAGCTCGTCGGCACCGAGACGTCGGTGGCCGCTGAGGTCGTGGTGCCCACGCCGGGCGGAGACGAGCAGGTGGTGGCGCTGCGCGGCTTCATCGACCGTGTCGAACGTGATGCGCAGGGTCGGCTCGTCGCAATCGACCTGAAGAACATGCGCAATCCGGTTCCCGACAAGGAGATCCCCGATCACGGCCAGCTCGGTGTCTACCAGCTGCTGCTGCGCGAGGACGCCGACGTCACGGGTGATGTCGGTGGTGCGGCACTCGTGCAGTTGCGGGTCGACGCGGCCAAGGGTTCCGTCGAGCCCAAGGTGCAGATTCAGGACGCGCTGGGCAGCGCGGAGCCGACGTGGGTCGAGGTGCGGCTCGGCGCGGCCGCGCAGATCGTGCGCACCGAGGCCTTCACCGCCAATGTGGGGCCGGCGTGCCGCTGGTGCGCCTACCGATCAGCCTGCCCGGCGAAGCCCGAGGGTGAGCAGGTGACGCCATGACCGATCTGTCGCGCGTCCGACTCGATTCCGCCTTGGGCCTGGTCCTCACCGATGAGCAGTGGCAGGCCGTGTCAGCCTCGCTCGACCCGGCTGTCATCGTCGCGGGTGCCGGGTCGGGCAAGACCACCTCGATGGCGGCGCGCGTTGCCTGGCTGGTGGGCAGCGACATCGCTCGGCCCGACTCGGTCCTCGGCCTGACGTTCACCACGAAGGCCACCGCGCAGTTGCTCACGTCGATGCGACGTTCCATCGCGGCCCTCGTCACCAATGGACTGATCGATCCGCAGACCCCCGACGGCGACCCGATCGGGGAGCCGCAGGTGCTGACCTACCACGCCTTCTCGGCTCGCATCCTTGCGGAGCACGGCATCCGGCTGGGCCGCGAGCCGGGCGCGACGATGCTCACCGACGGTGCCCGGCAGCAGTTGGCGTATCGCGTCGTCTGCCGGTCCGCGCTGCCGCTGGCCGGCATCGGCCGGTCACCCGTCGACATCACCGGTGATCTGCTCAGCCTCGACGACGAGCTCACCGAACTGGCCATCTCGCCGGAGCAGCTAGCGAGGTTCGACGACGACATGGTCGCGATGCTGCGCTCCGTCGAGCCACTGCAGAACACCGGCGACGACATGCTGTCGGCCTCCGGTCAGCGGGCGGTGCTCGCCGGGCTCGTCACTGAATGGCGAGCCGAGAAGGCCGCACGCGATGTCGTCGACTTCGCCGACCAGATCCGCCTTGCCGGTGAGATCGTCGAGCGCTTCCCCGATGTAGTGGCCGACCTGCGGGCGCGGTACCGGATTGTGCTGCTCGACGAGTACCAGGACACCTCGATCGCACAGCGCATGCTGCTCCAGCGGATCTTCGGCGACGGGCATGCCGTCATGGCGGTCGGCGACCCGTGTCAGGCGATCTACGGCTGGCGCGGTGCCAGCGTCGACAACATCGAGAACTTCCCGGTGCACTTCCCGCCGGCCGGTGATGCGGTGGCCGCCCGCTTCGTGCTCTCGCAGAACCGTCGATCGGGCCCCCGCATCCTCGAGATCGCCAACCGCACATCTGCGCACCTGCGCACGGTGCATTCCGGCGTCGAGCCATTGCAGCCGGGCGACAACGGCAAGGGCACCGGGGCGGTGTCGTGCGCGCTGTTCGAGACCTACTCGGCCGAGGTCGACTGGCTCGTTCACGAGATCGACCGGACGCATGCCGGTAGCCGCGGCGAGCCCGGTATCCGGTGGCGCGATATCGCGGTGCTGGCGGCCACGGGCCGCGACCTGGTGGTGGTCGAC
The DNA here is from genome assembly GCA_903908025.1 of uncultured bacterium. Lineage (GTDB taxonomy): Bacteria > Actinomycetota > Actinomycetes > S36-B12 > S36-B12 > UBA10649. Next base: position 6,910 of record CAIVQM010000454.1, on the reverse strand, counting down.
GCCGCGCTCCGGCGACGCGGTATCCCCACACAACTCGTCGGCGCGGCCGCACTGCTGGCGCAGCCGGCGGTCATCGACCTGCGCAGCATGCTCGAGGTGCTACACGACCCGACCGCGAACCCCGCCTTCGTGCGGCTGGCTGCGGGTCCGCGCTGGCGGATAGGTGCGCGCGACCTCGCCGCCCTGGGCACGCGGGCCGCGCGCCTCGCCGGTGGCCGTCATCGCTCCGCGCAGGAGACCATTGCGCAGGCTCTCGACGATGCGGTGTCCGGGACCGACATCGTTGAGGCGGTCTCGCTCACCGAGGCCCTCGACGATCTCGGCGATCTGAGCCACTACTCGGACGCGGCGATCGAGCGGTTCGCGTCGTTGGCGGCCGAGCTGCGCATGCTGCGCGGGCACACCGGCGAGCCGTTGCCCGAGCTGCTGCTGCGGATCATGCGCACGACCGGCCTCGAGGTCGAGGCGTCACTTGGCGCGCCCGGCGTGGCCAGCCAGCAGCAGCACGCCCTGCACGCGTTCCTCGACCTGGCTGCCGATTTCACCGAGCTCGATGGTCGGCTGACCCTTGGCGCCTTCCTCAGTCGGCTGCGTGACGCCGAGCGGTTCGACATCGACCTCGAGCTCGACGTGGCCGGACCGGCCGATGCCGTCCAGTTGCTCACCGTGCACAAGGCCAAGGGCCTGGAGTTCGGCTACGTGTTCGTCCCGTTCGTGTCGCGGGGAGCCTTCCCCGGCGGTCGCGGCCGCCCGGCCTGGCCGACCAGTGCCCGCACCGTGCCGTGGCCGCTGCGCGATGACTGCACCGACGACCTGGACTCGTTCCCGATCCTCGGTGAGAGTCCGCGGAAGAAGGACTTCGACGAGTACAAGGTGGCGCTCAAGGAACTCGTCGAGCTGGAGAACCAGCGGCTGGCGTACGTCGCCTTCACCCGCGCTGAGCGCGGACTGGCGGTGTCCGGGCACTGGTGGGGTCCCTCGCAGGCGAGGCCACGCGGGCCCGACGCCTTCCTCACCACCATCTTCGAGGCCTGCAACGACGGCCTCGGCGAGGTCGTGCACTGGGCGCCGGCGCCCGCCGACGACGAGGTGAACCCCGAGGCCCAGGTGTCGGCCATCCCCGTGCCGTGGCCTGCCGTACCGGATCCGGGTCGGCTGGCTGCCCTGCGGCAGTTGGCGCAGGAGGTATCCGACGTCTCCTCGCACCAGCCGTCCATCCCCGGTCTCGAACCGGAAGCGACCGCACCTTCCGGTGTTGCCGCGGCCGATGTCGCCACTGTCGCGCGATGGGACCTGCTCAGTGCCGCGCTCATCGAGGAGGCTCGTTCGCGGCACGTTCGCGAGCGGATCGTCCGACTGCCCGACTCCGTGTCGGCGAGTCTGCTCATGCGTGCGCTGGCCGATCCCGATGCGGTGGCCCTGGACCTTGCGCGGCCGATGCCGCATGCGCCCGCGCCGGCGGCTCGACGTGGCACGCAGTTCCATGCCTGGGTCGAGACACGGTTCGGTCAGCAGTCACTGCTCGATCCGGACGACCTGCCGGGTGCCGCCGATGCGGCAATCGTCAGCGACGATCAGTTGCTTGCCCTCAAGGCCGCGTTCGAGGGTGGCGACTACGCACACCTGACTCCGGTGGCCGTCGAGGCACCGTTCGCACTGCTGGTCGGCGGTCGTGTCGTCAACGGTCGCATCGACGCGGTCTTCGAGGCTGGGCCGGACCGCTACGAGGTCATCGACTGGAAGACCGGCTCCGCGCGCAACGTCGATCCGATGCAGCTTGCGCTCTACCGGCTGGCCTGGGCGGCATTGATGGGCGTTCCCGTCGAGCAGGTCGACGCGGCCTTCGTCATCGTCGGCACCGGTGAGGTCGTCCGTCCCGACACCTCCGCCGAGCTCGCCCTCCTCCTCGCCCAGTAGCCACGCGGCTGGGGGAGCGCGGGAGGGGGTTCTCAGGTGGTGCCGTCGGGGTCCTGCTCCTGGGCGACGAACGGATCGGTGGGCGCGGTGGCCACGTCGATCGGCTCCGCACTGTCGCCGTCGGAGGCGGTCTCCGCGATCGCCTCACCGGCCTCCTCCGTCGGCTTGCGTCGCACTCCCACCAGACCGCGCATCCATTCGCGCGCGGGCTCCTCGACGAGTCGCCACATGAGCCAGGCGAGCACCACGGCCCCGACCACCAGCACGATGAACGCGATGGCATAGAGCGGTCCGCCCTCGATGCCCAGTGCCCGCATCGCTGCGCGCCACAGGCCGAACCACACGAGGTGGGTCATGTAGAGGGAGTACGAGATGAAGCCGCCCAGCACGAGCGTCTTGGTCGACAGGAAGCGAGCCAGCCCGCGGCGCGACAGCGCAAGCGAGCCGATCCAGGCGATCAGCAGCGGTACGAGCAGCAGGTGGTAGTACGGCGGCAGCGGTTCGACGTCGCCGTCGATGGCGACCTGCGGCGGCTGTGCCGGACCCCACTGGCCCAGGAACACCGCACCCGCGACGACCGCGAGCGGCAGGACGACGGAGAGGATCGACGCGACGCGTTCCACGCGTGGGGTAGCCGGCTCGGAGAGGCGTTCGTCCGGCAGGAAGCGGCACACGATCAGGTAGGTGATAGCACCGGCCGTGAACTCCGTCAGGATCCGGTAGGTCGATCCCCAGTTGTCGGTGTAGTACGGGTCGCCGGTCGACAGGCCGTAGATGACCAGCGGCGTGAGGGCGACGACCCAGGCAACGACCAGGAGTGGAGTCGCGACCTTGCGGTGCAGCAGCATCAGCAGGAGCACGAGCAGCGGGAACAGCAGGTATGCCAGCCACTCCATCGACAGCGACCACGCCACGAAGTTCCAGCCGCGCTGCGGCTCCGGGCCCCACTCCTGCACAAGCAGCAGGTTCTTGACGAAGTCGAGGGGGTTCAGCCAGTCGCGGTCCAGATCGTCGCCGGTGACCTTCGCCTGAGCGACGACTGCACCACCGGCGATGAACAGCATGACGAGGTGGACGGGGTAGATGCGGGCCAGCCGCAGCCACCAGAAATCGATCGTGCCGCGCACCCGCAGCGCGGGACCCAGTCGCCGCATGTAGGTGTGGGTCAGGATGAAGCCCGACAGCGCGAAGAACAGGTCGACGCCGAGGCGGCCGACGCGCAGCGTGTCGGAGAAGACGGGGACCAGCAGGTGGAGGGTGTTCAGCGGCACCTGCAGGTGGTACAGCAGGACCCACGCGGCCGCGATGAAGCGAATGCCGGTGAGTTGGCGGATGAACACGTTCACAGAAAGTCCCCAGGGAAGTTGGTGTCGTCATCGTGTCACGCAGCGTTCCCGGCAGCCGGTTAGGCTCGCTGACCATGGACGCGGATCGGGAACTGCTCGGAAATCTGATCCTTGCCCGCGGGGAGGTCGACCGGGCCGCCGAGTGGCGTGCCGATGCCCATTGGCTGGCCGCGCACCGGGCCGATCCGACGTCGCGCGTGCTGCTGGTGTGCGATGGAGGCGCTCGTGTCCTCCGACACGCCGACGGTTCCGTCGCACTGGACCTCAGCCCGGCGTCCGAGGTCGCGGCCGACATCGACCTCACCCTGCTCGGGGTCGATGCCGACGGTGTTGCGTACTTCTCCCGCCACGGATCGGAGCGCGCCCCCGATGACGAGACGTGGGCCGACCTGCGTCAGGTGGGTGCAGAGCTCGATGGACGCGATGCGGGCCTGATGGTCACTGCTGTCGCACTCGACAACTGGCTCCGCACGCACCATCGGTGCCCCCGGTGCGGCACGGAGACCGTCTTCCACGCTGCCGGCTGGTCGCGGCGCTGCCCGGCCGACGAGAGCGACCACTTCCCACGCACCGACCCTGCGGTGATCGTCCTCGTGCTCGATCGGCAGGACCGGGCGCTGCTGGGCCGACAGGCCCGGTGGGCCGAGGGCTCGTTCTCGACACTGGCCGGCTTCGTCGAGGCGGGGGAGTCGGCCGAGGCGGCCGTGCGACGCGAGATCCGCGAGGAGTCGGGCGTCGTGATCAGCGACGGTCTCGACGGCATCCGGTACTTGGGCAGCCAGCCCTGGCCGTTCCCGTGCTCCCTGATGCTCGGCTATCACGCCTGGACGGACGACCCGACGATCGAGGTCGACGGCGAGGAGATCGTCGAGGCCCGCTGGTTCACGCGCGATGAACTCGTAGCGGCCTGCACGGCCGGCGAGGTACGGCTGCCGCCCTCGATCTCGATCGCTCGTCGACTGATCGAGCGCTGGTACGGCGCCGAACTGCCCGGCGAGTGGTCGCGGTCGCTGACCCGCTAGGTCGCGGTCCCGCTACGAGGCCAGTTCCCAGGTGACGTTGCCCTGGTCGTCGCTCTGCGTGACATTGACGGTCTCGGACTGACCGTCCGCGCTGGTCGCGTCGCAGGTGAAGTTGCCGTCCTTCTCGATTGCGATGTCCTTGGGGCAGACGACGGTCCAGGTGCCGCCGACCTGCTTGGCCAGCTCATCGGTGACGCCGCTCTCGAGGATCGCGGTGTCCAGGTTGGTGCTGGGGATCTCCCAGGTGATGTTGCCCTGGTCATCGGTCTGCGTGACGTTGACCGTCTGGGCGACGCCCGACGAGTCCGTCGCGGTGCAGGTGAACGTGCCGCCGGTCTTGATGGGCTCGGCCCCTGGGCAGACGACGGTCCAGGTTCCGCCGACCTGCTCGGCGAGCTGCGCGGTGATCTCGTCCTGCATGGACGATCCGTCGAGGGTGCTGGCGGAACAGCCGGTGACGAGGAGCCCGCTTGTCAGGACGAGGGCGAGGAGGGATGTGGTGGTTCGGCGCACGTCGGTCTCCCACGAGTCAGGCGGACGAGTGCCCGCATTTGTACCGTACTGGGAGAGTTTGGGCGATGCGCGGTGGCGGCGGTCCGACCTAGCGGCCGAGGAGTTCCTTGACCCGGCCGATGGGCGGGTTCGAGACGGCCGTGCCGTCGGGGAACAGCACGGTCGGGACGGTCTGGTTGCCGCCGTTGACCGACTCGACGAAGGCCGCCGCCTGCGGGTCGGCCTCGATGTCGATCTCGGTGAAGGTGATGCCCTCTCGGGTCATCTGGGCCTTCAGGCGCTGGCAGTAGCCGCACCAGACGGTGCTGTACATGGTCACGTCGGTCTCGGTGGTCACGGTCGAACGGTATCCCGACTTCGTCTCAGCCGCCCGATCGCGCCCCCGTCAGGGCGACATGCGAGCATCGCGATATGACCGACCGACCGAGCCCGCTAGAGGGCCTCGACGACGAGCAGCGGGCGGTGGCCGAGGCCCTGCACGGGCCGGTCGTGGTGCTGGCCGGCGCGGGCACCGGCAAGACGCGGGCCATCACGCATCGCATCGCGCATGGCGCGGCAACCGGCGAGCACGATCCGCGCCGCACCCTCGCGGTCACGTTCACGACCCGCGCCGCTGGCGAGATGCGCTCCCGCCTGCGCGTTCTCGGTGTCGACGGCGTGCAGGTGCGCACATTCCACTCGGCCGCACTACGCCAGTTGCGCTACTTCTGGCCACGCCTCAGCGGCGGCGACTTCCCCGACATCCTGCCCAGCAAGGCTCGGCTGGTCGCAGAGGCAGCGAGCCGATGCAAGCTGCCGACCGACACGGCCACCGTGCGCGACCTGTCGGCCGACCTTGAATGGGCGAAGGTGAACTTCCTGTCGGGGGCGGCCATCGGCGTTCGGGCGCTCGAGGTGTCGCGCAGCCTCGCGGTCGATGCGGCGGGCGTGGCGCAGGTGCAGGCGGCCTACGAGGACGCCAAGACCGCTCGCGGCCTGCTCGACTTCGAGGACGTCCTGCTCGTTACCGCGGGCGTGCTGGCGGACCGCCCCGACATCGCCGACGAGATCCGTCAGGCCTACCGGTGGTTCACCGTCGACGAGTTCCAGGACGTCAACCCGTTGCAGCATCGGCTGCTCGGCCTCTGGCTCGGTGAGCGCGACGACGTCTGCGTCGTCGGCGATGCCAACCAGACCATCTACACCTTCACGGGCGCCACGCCCGCGTACCTGACCTCCTTCCGCACGGCCTACCCCGATGCCACCGAGGTGCGGCTCGTGCGCTGCTACCGATGCACGCCCGAGATCGTCACTCTCGCGAATGCAGTCATCTCGAAGGCCTCGGATCCGTCGACGATGCTCGTGCTGCGCTCGCAGCGACCGGCAGGTCCTGAGCCGACGGTCGAGGTGTGGCCCGACGATGTCGAGGAGGCCGAGCAGGTTGCCCGCCGCGTTGGGCAGTACGTCCGCGACGGTGTGCCGGCGCGCGATATCGCGGTGCTGTTCCGCATCAACGCGCAGTCAGCGGCGCTGGAGGAGGCATTCGCCGAGGCCGGCGTTCCCGTCGTTCTGCGCGGCACCGAGCGGTTCTTCGATCGTCCCGAGGTCCGCGAGGCGGTCACCCGGTTGCGCGGAGCGGCCCGCGGCGAGGCAGGCGGGGGCGCACTCGGCGACGAGGTGCGCGCGGTGCTCGGCACGGCAGGCTGGACGCCCGAGGCGCCGCGCACGGCTGGTGCCGTGCGCGAACGATGGGAGTCGCTCGCGGCGCTGGCCACGCTTGCCGACGAGCTTGCCGCATCGCTGGGAGACTCCCTGTCGGCGTTCGTCGCCGAGCTCGATGCGCGTGCCGATCTGCAGCACGCCCCGGTTGCCGATGGCGTCTCGCTCGCATCCGTCCACTCGGCCAAGGGCCTCGAGTGGAAGGTCGTCTTCGTCGTCGGGTGCAGCGATGGCCTGCTGCCGCTGCAGTACGCCGAGACGCCCGCGCAGGTCGAGGAGGAGCGCCGCCTCGCGTATGTCGCGATCACCCGCGCAGCCGATCACCTGCACCTGTCGTGGGCGCGGGCCCGTCAACCGGGGGGCCGCGCGGTGCGTTCCGTCAGCCCGTTCCTCGCCGAGGCGCTCGCCGGATCG
>CAIVQM010000453.1 GCA_903908025.1 uncultured bacterium | reverse complement strand
GGCTACTCTGGCGGCGAACGTCGAGTCGGCTGCCAATGCGGCAGCCGATGGCAGGAGGATGAAGTGAGCTCAGAGGGCGTGGGATCCACGGCCGCGGTCCCCGGGACCGTCGACCCCCAGTTCCAGGGAGTGCTCTTCGACGAGGCGACGCTCCGCCCGCTGCCGGCCAATATCGGATATCGCGGGCCGGTTGCCTGCGCTGCTGCTGGAATCACCTACCGTCAGCTCGACTACTGGGCCCGAACGGGCCTCGTCGTTCCGACGGTGCGAGGTGCGTCCGGTTCAGGTACCCAGCGCCTCTACGGCTTTCGCGACATCCTCATCCTGCGGATCGTCAAGCGACTGATCGACACCGGCGTATCGCTGCCCAATATTCGGGCGGCCGTCGATCACCTGTCTACCCGCGCCGGTGAGGATCTGGCAGGCCTGACCATCATGAGCGACGGGGCCAGCATCTACGAATGCCGCAGCGCCGAGGACGTGGTTGACCTCGTGAGGGGCGGCCAGGGGGTCTTCGGGATCGCCGTCGGCAGTGTGTGGCGAGAGGTCGAGGGGACCCTGGCGACGCTGCCGGGCGAGGAGCCCGGCGGGGCCTTCATCGAGGCACCCTCGTCGCGTGATGACCTGGCAGCACGACGGGCGCGGCGCACTGCGGTCTGAGCGCATCTGGCTAGTATTGCGTCGCTGACTGACCCCGAGCGGGAGAGATCTGGGTAACCAGACGCCGAAGGAGCAATCTCCCCGACAAGCTCTCAGGCACACGGACCGCCCGGGGAAGGCACCTCTGGAAAGCGGGATCTCACGATCCCTACCGACGGTGAAAGCCGGGCTTGCCCGGTGAAACTCTCAGGTCACGCCATGCGTGGGCAACAGAGGGGGAGTGGCGGCCACAACCGTGGTCGCCGACCCTGTGTGCCACGGCATACCTGGCCCCCTCGAGGTAACTCATGAGCCTTGACTTTCCTTCCCGCCATATCGGTCCGGACGCGGCCGAGCAGGCCCGCATGCTGGCCGCACTGGGCTACTCCGACATCGACAGCTTCACCGCAGATGTCGTGCCCGAGGTCATCCGCTGGCACGAGGGGCTGGCGCTGCCTGCCGGCAGCAGCGAGCCGGAGGCATTGGCCGAGCTGCGTGCGCTGGCCGCCCGGAACCGGGTCGCGGTCAGCATGATCGGGCTGGGCTACTACGGCACGCACACGCCGGGAGTCATCCTCCGCAACATCACCGAGAACCCCGCCTGGTACACCGCCTATACGCCCTATCAACCGGAGATCTCGCAAGGGCGGCTCGAGGCGCTGCTGAACTTCCAGACGATGATCGAGGACCTGACCGCACTCCCGGTCGCCGGTTCCTCGCTGCTGGACGAACCGACCGCAGCCGCTGAGGCCATGACGCTGGCCATCCGGGCCAGCAAGTCCGGCCGAAACGCGATCCTCGTCGATGCCGACACCCATCCGCAGACACTTGCTGTCCTGAGCACCCGCGCCCAGCCGCTTGGGATACAGCTCGATGTAGCTGACCTCGACGCGGGACTGCCGGACGGCGACTACGCCGGGGTTCTGCTCAGCTACCCCGGCACCTCCGGTCGGATTCGCGACATCGGCCCGCTCATCGCGGCCGCCCATGAGCGTGGCGCACTCGCACTCGTCACGACCGATCTGCTCGCCCTGGCTGTTCTCACCCCGCCGGGTGAGCTCGGTGCTGATGTGGTCGTCGGTTCGGCGCAGCGGTTCGGCGTGCCATTCGGCTTCGGTGGTCCGCACGCGGGCTTCATGTCGGTGCGGGCCGGACTCGAGCGCAGCATGCCCGGGCGCCTTGTCGGGGTCAGTCTCGACGCCGATGGCGCACCGGCCTACCGGCTCGCGCTGCAGACGCGTGAGCAGCACATTCGGCGAGAGAAGGCGACCAGCAACATCTGCACGGCCCAGGTGCTCCTGGCCGTCATGTCGTCCATGTACGCGGTGTACCACGGTCCCGATGGGCTGCGTCGGATCGCGACGCGGACGGCCGAGCGCGCCCGCATTCTGGGCGCCGGTGTCCGTAAGGCCGGGGGAGTGCTGGCCGCAACGGACTTCTTCGACACGGTGCGTTGGAGCGTGCCGGGGGCGGCCGAGCAGATGATGGCTGCCGCGCTGGCAGAGGGCATCAATATCCGACAGATCGATGGGGACACGGTGTCGGCATCGGTTGACGAGACCACAACCGTTGAACAGGTGGAGGCCTTGTGGCGGGCCTACGCGCAGGTGAACCCCGGCGCCGCTGGGCTCTCCTACGACGTCGTGTCGGCCGGCGATCTCGGGATCCCTGCGGCCCTGCACCGGACATCGCCCTTCCTGTCCCACCCCGTCTTCAATACGCATCGCAGCGAGACGTCGATGCTCCGCTACATCCGGCGCCTCGGCGACCGCGATGTGGCGCTCGACCGGGCGATGATCCCGCTGGGCTCGTGCACGATGAAGCTCAATGCGACGACCGAGATGGAGGCGATCACCTGGGCCGAGTTCGCGGCCATTCACCCGTTCGCCCCGCTGGATCAGGCGGCTGGCTACCTGGAGCTGATCCGACTGCTCGAGGCATGGCTGGTCGAGGCAACCGGTTATGACGCCGTCTCACTGCAGCCGAACGCCGGTTCGCAGGGCGAGTTCGCCGGGCTGCTGGCGATCAGCGCCTTCCACCGATCGAACGGCGATACCGACAGGGACGTGTGCCTGATCCCCAGCAGCGCCCACGGAACCAATGCGGCCAGCGCGGTCATGGCCGGCATGCGCGTTGTTGTCGTGGCCTGCGACGAGGCTGGGAATGTCGACGTCAGCGACCTTGCGGCCAAGATGGAGGAGCACCGCGACGCCCTGGCTGCGCTGATGGTCACCTACCCCTCGACGCACGGCGTGTTCGAGACGGCGATCACGGAGATCTGCGCGATGGTGCACGACGCGGGCGGCCAGGTCTACGTCGACGGAGCCAACCTGAACGCTCTCGTTGGCCTGGCCAAGCCGGGCAAGTTCGGCGCGGACGTGTCGCATCTGAATCTGCACAAGACGTTCTGCATTCCACACGGTGGCGGCGGCCCCGGTGTGGGCCCGGTCGCGGTGCGTGCGCACCTCGCGCCGTACCTGCCGTCGCATCCCCTGCGTCCCGAAGCCGGGCCGCTCGGCCGCGGCCACGTCGAGGGGGGAGTGGGGCCGGTCAGCGGGGCCCCGTGGGGTAGCGCAGGGATTCTGCCGATCCCGTGGGCCTACATCCGGATGATGGGACCGGAGGGACTTCTGCGCGCAACTCAGGTGGCGATCCTGAATGCGAACTACATCGCAGCCCGACTCGCTGCCTACTACCCGGTCCTCTACACGGGGAGCAACGGCCTGGTGGCGCACGAGTGCATCCTCGACGTGCGCGGCATCACTGCAGAGACGGGCGTCACGGTCGACGACATCGCCAAGCGGCTCATCGACTATGGCTTCCATGCGCCGACGATGTCGTTCCCCGTCGTTGGCACGCTGATGGTCGAGCCCACGGAGAGCGAGAACATCCACGAGCTCGATCGATTCTGCGATGCCATGATCGCGATCAAGGCGGAGATCGAAGCTGTCGCCGCGGGGGAGTGGCCGATCGACGACAGCCCGCTGCGCAACGCTCCGCACACGGCCGACTGCCTGATCGGGCCATGGGATCACGCATACCCCGCCCGACTTGCGGCGTTCCCGGTGGAGAG
>CAIVQM010000452.1 GCA_903908025.1 uncultured bacterium | reverse complement strand
GACTCCCGATGCGGGACCTGCCCGACCGGGCTGACTATCAAGGAGCGACCGTGGCAGACGACGACATCGAAATCGGCGAAGAAATCGATATCGAGATGGTTCTGAATGCCGATGGCGAAGCGGTCGGTGCCGTCGTCGACGACATCGTGGTTGCGACCGGCCCGGGTGGGTCGATCGTCGACGAGACCGTCGATGTCCTTGATGCCGAGGGCCACCTGCTCCTCGAGGACGAGACCATCAGCATCTACGACGCGGACGCGAACCTGGTCGCCCAGGAGGAGACCGTCGCGATCGCTCTTGACGAGTAGCGACACCGCATGCTGAAGGGAATCGATCCGCTGCTGAGCGGTGACCTGCTGAAGATCCTCGACGACATGGGACACGGCGACCGGCTGCTGCTGGTCGACCGCAACTACCCGGCGGCATCGTCTGGCAAACCGGTGGTGCGCCTCGGCGAGGTGTCGATCATCCGTGCAGCGACGGCGATCCTGAGCGTGTTTCCGCTCGACTCGTTCATCGACCATCCCCTCGAGCGGATGGTGGTCGAGGGCGATCCAGTGAAGACCACGCAGACGCAGGACGACCTGCTGGCGCTCGCGTCGGCCGGTGAAGGGCGCGAACTCGCCTACGGCGTGGTGCCGCGACTGGACTTCTACGAGCGCGCACGCGAGGCCTATGCCGTGGTGCACACCCTCGATACCGTCCCGTACGGCTGCTTCATCCTGCACAAGGGCGTCATCTTCACCCCCTGAACTGCGAACTACCCCTCGTCGGGGCGCAGGCGTCGAAGCGACATCACGAGCGCGACGATCCAGCCGATGATCGTCCAGCCCAGCAGCAGGTTCACGAGGCCGACGCTCACGTGGGTTCGCAGGTCGCGGAGCGCGGCGATCGCCCAGGGCAGCATGTACCCGGCGGTCAGGATCGCGGCGACAACAGCGATGACCTTGGTCGTCGTCGATGTCTGGTAGCGGGTTCCCTCGACGTACACGATCTTGGCCTCCATGGGCTCGGGTGAAGTCATGGGAGGAGGGTAGCGCCGGCCTACCGCTCGATGTGGAGCGCGAGGACGGGACAGGCGTGGGTTGCGTCCTCGGCGGCCTTCATCTGAGCCCGCGTTAGCTCGGCACGAAGTCCGTGCCCGGGAAGCAGCGGGTAGCCCCACTCGTCGAGGTCGATCAGGTCGGGTGCGGCGTCATGGCACATGCCGCGGCCGTCGCACATGATCGGGTTGAGCACCAGCGTGGGCGGCGCCTTCTTCTTCTCGCTCATGTGAAGTCCCGTCCGGATGTATCGAGGAGGGCAAGCCGTGCGGCCGGCACCGGCAGTTGGAATGCCGGGTCCGTCGAGCGCTGGCTGGCGACCGAGCAGGCGCCGGTCAGGTGAGCGTCGACCTCCGCGGCGAATGCCTGCAGACCCGTGGACACGAACCGGGATGTGCCGTCGGGGTGCTTGCAGCCACCGCGGTTGGTGACGAGTGCGAGCCGGTTCGTGAGCCGGCGCATGTCACCGCCGTAGGACTGACGCAGCGCCAGGGCGCGGACGTCCTCCGCGATCGACGGCAGCCCGAACATGCACGGACCGCACTGCCCGGCACTCTCGCCGGCCATCCATGCGGTGATGCGCGACATCTCGTCGATCGGGCACACGCTGTCGCCGAGGGCCCACAGCAGTGACGCGCCGATGACGCCGCCCCCCGCGCGGACCGACTCCGGATCCCAAGCCACCTCGGCGAATCCGTCGGCGGCGACCCAGCCACCTCCGTAGCCACCCGTGAGGTAGCCACGGACTCCCTCTGCCGGACCGCCGCACAGGCGCAGGATCTCGGCGACGGTCGTGCCCGTCGGGACCTCGACGACACCCCGCTGCTGGACGGCACCGCCGACGGTGACGAGTGTCGTGCCGGGCGCATTGCTGGCGCCGGTTCCGGCGTACCACGCTCCGCCGTAGCGCGAGATGAGGGCGAGGTGCGCAAGCGTCTCGACGTTCTGAACCAGCGTCGGCCGGCCGGCTGCCCCGCTCTGGAAGGGGCGGTCGGGGAAGACGGGGGTGGCAACCCCGTCGCCAACCCAGTGCGAGAGGGCGCTCTCCTCGCTGGACACATAGCGGGCTGGCGGGGTGACCAGACGGATGCGCAGCGGGTCGATGCCGGCCGCCTCCCGCTCGTCGAGTGCGGCCTCGAGGCCGGGGACGAGTGGCGAATCACGGTGCACGGCGAGGAACGCATCGGTTGCGCCGATTGTGCGCGCTGCCACCGTGATGCCGTCGAGGACGAGATGGGGTGAGTGTGCGAGCAGGACGGCGTCCTTGCTGCTGGCGGGCTCGCCCTCCATCCCGTTCGCGATCACGACGGGGTGCCGGGTGCGTGCGAGCCGCCCGCGGTCGGCGGAACTGTTCACCACCGCGCGAAGCTTCAGGTGCGTTGGGAACCAGCCGCCACCGCGTCCGCGCAGGCCAGCCTTCTCCGCCTCGTCGACCAGGACGCCGGGGTTGCGTCCGTGCCGCTTGCCGACGTCGGGCAGTGGGCCGTAGACGGCCTCGTGCTCCGGCAGGGTGGACCTCTTCTCGATGCCCAGGCGTCCCGTCATGGCGCCATCGTCGCGCACCTTCGTCAGGGCCTGCCCTCAGCCCGGCAAAGTCGGGGTAAATCAGTGACGACGGGTGCCTGTCATGGCGTCCGCCGGCGGACTATGGGAATGTGCGGGCATGACCCTCGTCGGCGGAATCGACTCATCCACGCAGTCCGTCAAGATCGTCGTGCGCGATGCCGAGACGGGTGCGCTCGTGCGGGAGGCCCGGGCCCCGCATCCGGACGGCACGGAGGTGCATCCGCAGCACTGGGTGGATGCCCTCGATGCGGTCACGAGCGGGATCCTCGACGGGGTTGAGGCCATGAGCATTGCTGGCCAGCAGCACGGCATGGTGGCGCTCGACGAAGCAGGCGAGGTCGTTCGCCCGGCGCTGCTGTGGAACGACACCCGGTCGGCACCCGATGCCCTTGACCTGATTGACGAACTCGGTGGACCACAGGCGTGGGCGGACGCGGTTGGCAGTGTTCCCGTCGCTGCGTTCACGGTGACGAAGGCCCGGTGGATGGCCCGCGTCGAGCCGGAGAACGCCGCCCGCACCTCTCGCATGATGCTCCCGCACGACTATCTGACGTGGACGCTGGCCGGACGGCCCGATGTGGCTGCGACCGACCGCGGCGAGGTCTCCGGCACGGGCTACTGGTCCCCCGCCACGGGTGAGTACCGCGATGACCTCCTGCGGCTGGCGCTCGGCAGCGTGCCCGCGGTGCCGCGGGTCGCTGCTCCGGGGGAGGAGGTCGGCCGCACGGCCACCGGCATCGCTCTGGGGCCGGGCACGGGAGACAACATGGGGGCCGCCCTCGGCATCGGTGCCATCCCCGGCGATGTCGTCGTCTCACTTGGCACATCGGGCACCGCATTCGCCGTGTCGACCACGCCGGCCCGTGACGCGAGCGGGTTCGTTGCGGGCTTCGCCGACGCGACCGGCCACTTCCTTCCGCTCGTGTGCACCCTGAACGCGGCCCGCGTGCTCACGGCGATGGCGGAGCTCCTCGGCGTCGACTTCGACGAGTTCGCGGAGTTGGCGCTCGCCGCCGAGCCCGGGTCGGGCGGGCTGACGCTGCTGCCGTACCTCGACGGCGAGCGCACCCCGAACCTGCCGGATGCGCGCGGGTCGATGCACGGAATCACGCGCAGCAACCTCACGCGTCCGAACCTCGCTCGCGCGGCGATCGAGGGAATGTTCGGCGGCCTCGCTGATGCCGTCGACGCGCTGGTGGCTGTGGGGGTGCAGCCGCGCCGCATCCTGCTCGTGGGCGGTGCGGCGGCGAATCCTGCCGTCGGGGCGGTCGCCGCGACGATGTTCCCGGCGCCCATCGTGGTGCCGCCCCCGGGCGAATACGTCGCGGACGGCGCGGCCCGGCAGGCTGCCTGGGTCCTGACCGGCGGTGGCGAGCCGCCGACGTGGTCGCAGGCCCGGCCGGGTGAGTCAGTGACCTTCGAGCCCGATCCGCGGCCGGCCATTCGAGAGGCATACGAGCTGGCTCGCGTCGCCCTGCACGGGGGGTGAGAGATGTCGTTGCGCGGTCGTCCGCGTGACCAAATCGTTACAGGAAGATGTCGAATCGTTGCAGTAAGCGCTTGTGTGGGTAGGGATTCGCGGCATATGTTGGCAGCGACAACAATGTTTGTTGCAGCCTCATACATAACCGTGGGTGACCGCGGAGGACACCGAGGAGCATCGTGCCGCTAGACCTGACCGCCCGTCCGGAGCACAAGTTCACCTTCGGACT
>CAIVQM010000451.1 GCA_903908025.1 uncultured bacterium | reverse complement strand
GGCAGTGCGGTTCGGGTCGTACTCGATGTGAGCGACCTTCGCCGGCACGCCATCCTTGTCCGCACGACGGAAGTCGATGACGCGGTAGGCGCGCTTGTGGCCGCCACCCTGATGGCGCGTGGTGATCTTGCCGGAGTTGTTGCGGCCGCCCTTCCTGTGCAGCGGACGCACCAGCGACTTCTCCGGCTCGGACCGGGTGATCTCGACGAAGTCGGCGACGCTGGAGCCACGACGGCCCGGCGTTGTCGGCTTGTACTTGCGGATTCCCATAGCTGTCTTTCCGTCTCGTGTGTGTGAAGGCCCGTCAGATGCCCGGTCAGGAGACCGGGCCTCCGAAGATGTCGATGCGGTCGCCGGCGGCGACGGTGACGATGGCGCGCTTCGTGGCTGCGCGACGGCCGAAGCCGGTACGCGTCCGCAGTCGCTTGCCCTCACGGTTGTGGGTGTTGACCGACGTAACCTTCACGCCGAACACCTCCTGGACCGCGATCTTGATCTGCGTCTTGTTCGCGTCCGGCGACACGAGGAACGTGTACTTGTTCTCGTCGAGGAGCGAGTAGCTCTTCTCCGAGATCACCGGGGCGATCAGGATGTCGCGGGGATCAGCGATTCTCATTCCGCCGCCTCACTTTCGGTTGCAACCGCCTTGACCGACTTGCCCGAAGCGGGGCCGGCAAGGAAGGCCTCGAGCGCGGCCGAGGTGAAGAGCACCTGGTCGCTGACGAGGACGTCGTAGGTGTTGAGCTGGTCGACGTACAGCACGTGCACCAGCGGGACGTTGCGCAGGCTGAGCGCCGACTTGTCATCATCACGATCGATCGCGATGAGCAGGTTGCCCACCAGACCCAACGCCTCGATCGCCTTGATGGCGGCCTTGGTCGAGGGAGTCTCGCCGCTGACGAATTCGGTGATGACCGTGATACGACCCTCACGCGCCCGATCGGAGAGGGCACCGCGCAGAGCGGCCGCCTTCATCTTCTTGGGAGTCCGCTGCGAGTAGTCGCGAGGATGCGGACCGTGGGAGATGCCGCCACCGGTGAACTGAGGTGCGCGGATCGAACCCTGACGGGCGCGGCCGGTGCCCTTCTGCTTCCATGGCTTGCGGCCACCACCGGACACCTCCGCACGGGTCTTGGTGTCGTGGGTGCCCTGACGGGCTGCAGCGAGCTGGGCGACGACGACCTGGTGGATCAACGGAATGTTGACCTGCACGTCGAAGATCTCTGCCGGCAGCTCAACACTGCCGGACGCCTTGCCCGCCGGGGTACGGACGTCTACCGCGGTCATGCCTGGAACTCCTTCACAGCCGTGCGGACGAACACGAGTCCGCCCTTGGGGCCGGGGATGGCACCCTTGATGAGGATCAGTCCACGCTCGGTGTCGACGCCGGCGACCTTGAGGCTCTGGGTCGTCTGGCGAACCCCACCCATGCGACCGGCCATCTTCATGCCCTTGAACACGCGACCGGGGGTCGCACAGCCGCCGATGGAACCGGGCGAGCGGTGCTTGCGCTGCACGCCGTGGGATGCCTTGAGGCCGTGGAAGCCGTGCCGCTTCATGACACCGGCGAAACCCTTGCCCTTGGTCGTCCCGATGACGTCAACGAGCTGGCCCGCCTCGAACGTGTCGGAACCGATCTCCTGCCCGAGCGTGTACTCCGACGCATCGTCGGTGCGGATCTCGACGAGATGCCGGCGCGGAGTCACGCCCGCCTTGGCGAAGTGGCCCGCCTGGGGCTTGTTCACCTTGCGGGGGTCGATCGCGCCGAAGGCGATCTGCACAGCGGAGTAGCCGTCTGTCTCGGGGGAACGGACCTGCGTCACGACGCACGGCCCAGCCTTGACCACGGTCACGGGGACGACCTTGTTGTTCTCGTCCCAGACCTGGGTCATGCCGAGCTTCTCGCCCAGAACGCCCTTCACGTTGGTGCCCATCTAATGTGTCCTTGCCTCGTTAGTCGATGTCTGCGCTGACAGTTCGCTGCTAGAGCTTGATCTCGATATCGACACCGGCCGGAAGGTCGAGTCGCATAAGCGAGTCGACGGTCTTCGGCGTCGGGTCGAGAATGTCGATGAGGCGCTTGTGGGTGCGCATCTCGAAGTGCTCGCGACTGTCCTTGTACTTGTGGGGCGAGCGAATGACGCAGTAGATGTTCTTCTCCGTCGGCAGCGGCACCGGGCCCGCGACCTTAGCGCCCGTGCGGATCACCGTCTCGACGATCTTGCGCGCCGATGAGTCGATGACCTCATGGTCGTAGGCCTTGAGCCGGATGCGGATCTTCTGTCCCGCCATGATGGCTTCGGTTCCTTACTCGTGTAGTGCCGCTACGGATGATGCTTTCGGGTGGTGCTGGGTGCTGCGGGTAGTGCGTTGGTTTTCGTGGGGGGCAGCGGGTCGCGCCGCCCCCCACGAAGTCCGGGGTGATCCCTAGGAGTCGCTGACTACTTGAGGATCTTGGTGACGCGGCCGGCGCCGACCGTGCGGCCACCCTCGCGGATGGCGAAGCGCAGGCCCTCCTCCATGGCGATGGGCTGGATCAGCTCAACGTTCATGTCGGTGGTGTCGCCGGGCATGACCATGTCCTTGCCGTCGGGCAGGGTGACAACGCCGGTCACGTCCGTGGTGCGGAAGTAGAACTGCGGCCGGTAGTTGTTGAAGAACGGCGTGTGACGGCCGCCCTCGTCCTTGGACAGGATGTAGACCGCGCCCTCGAAGTCGGTGTGCGGCGTGATCGAGCCCGGCTTGCAGCAGACCTGACCGCGCTCGACGTCCTCGCGCTTGATGCCACGAAGGAGCAGGCCCACGTTCTCGCCCGCCTGGCCCTCGTCGAGCAGCTTGCGGAACATCTCTACGCCGGTCACGACAGTCTTCGTGGGCGGGCCGGTGTGGATGCCAACGACCTCGATCTCCTCGTTGACCTTGACGATGCCGCGCTCGATGCGGCCGGTGACGACGGTGCCACGGCCGGTGATCGTGAAGACGTCCTCGACGGGCATGAGGAACGGCTTGTCGACCTCACGCTCGGGAGTCGGGATGTAGGCATCGATCGCGTCCATGAGCTCGAGGATCGTCGCGCCCCACTTGGCGTCGCCCTGCAGCGCCGGGAAGGCGGCAACGCGAACCACGGGGAGGTCGTCGCCCGGGAACTCGTACTTGGACAGGAGTTCGCGAACCTCCATCTCGACGAGCTCGATGAGCTCCTCGTCATCGACCATGTCGCACTTGTTCAGTGCGACGACGATCGACGGGACACCGACCTGACGGGCCAGGAGCACGTGCTCCTTGGTCTGCGGCATCGGGCCATCGGTGGCCGCGACGACGAGGATCGCGCCGTCCATCTGGGCCGCGCCGGTGATCATGTTCTTGATGTAGTCGGCGTGACCGGGGCAGTCGACGTGCGCGTAGTGACGCACCTCGGTCTGGTACTCGACGTGCGCGATCGAGATCGTGATGCCGCGCTGACGCTCCTCAGGAGCCTTGTCGATCATGTCGAACGGCGTGAACGGGTTCACGTCCGGGTACTTGTCGTGCAGCACCTTGGTGATCGCAGCCGTCAGGGTCGTCTTGCCATGGTCGATGTGACCGATGGTGCCGATGTTGACGTGCGGCTTGGTGCGCTCAAACTTGGCCTTCGCCACCTGAGTTCTCCCTTTTCGTCTTGCCGTCCGGCGTTATCGCGGATCGGTGTCCTGATTTCGTTATGGGTGTTATGTGATCCGCGACTATTCGCCGCGAGCCTTGGCGATGATCTCAATCTGCACATTCGCGGGGACCTGTGCGTATGAGTCGAACTGCATGCTGTAACTGGCCCGGCCCTGCGTACGGCTGCGTAGATCTCCCACGTAGCCGAACATCTCGGACAGCGGAACCAGCGCCTTGACGACCCGAGCACCCTGACGCTCCTCCATGGCCTGAATCTGGCCACGGCGGGAGTTCAGGTCGCCGATCACATCACCCATGAAGTCCTCAGGGGTCGTGACCTCGACGGCCATCATCGGCTCGAGGATGACCGGACCGGCCCTACGGGCGCCGTCCTTGAAGGCCATCGAGCCGGCGATCTTGAAGGCAAGCTCGGAGGAGTCTACGTCGTGGTAGGCGCCGTCCTGGAGCGTGACCTTGATATCGACCATGGGGTAGCCGGCGAGAACGCCGTTCTCCATGGCCTCCTGCGCACCCGCGTCAACGGACGGGATGTACTCGCGAGGGATGCGTCCACCGGTGACCTTGTTCTCGAAGACGTAGCCGCCCTCGCCGTCGCCCGTGGGCTGGATGTCGATCTGGACCTTGGCGAACTGGCCGGAGCCACCCGTCTGCTTCTTGTGAGTGTAGTCGACCTTCTGGACCAGCTTGGTGATGGTCTCCCGATAGGCGACCTGGGGCTTGCCCACGTTGGCCTCGACGTTGAACTCGCGCTTCATGCGATCGACCAGCACCTCGAGGTGCAGTTCGCCCATGCCGCCGATGATCGTCTGGCCGGTCTCCTCGTCCGAGCGGACGTGGAAGGTCGGGTCCTCCTCGGCCAGGCGCTGGATCGCAATGCCCAGCTTGTCCTGGTCGCCCTTGGTCTTCGGCTCGAT
>CAIVQM010000450.1 GCA_903908025.1 uncultured bacterium | reverse complement strand
TCGTTGCTTGACCAGACGCTGCGGGAGAACATCACGCTGGTCGATCCGGGCCGTCACATGACCGCTGGCATCCTGCGCCGTCGACCGGAGCGTGCCGATGTGCGCATCTGGCTCGACAAGCTGACCGTGAAGCCGGGTGGTCAGACCGAGTACACGATGGCTCAGCTGTCCGGTGGCAACCAGCAGAAGGTGATCCTGGCGCGCTGGCTGCGCCAGGAGCCCGAGGTTCTCATCCTCGACGAGCCGACTCAGGGCGTCGATGTCGGAGCCAAGGCCGATATCCACCGGCTGATCGACGAGGCAGCCGCTCAGGGCGCCGCGGTCCTCGTCTGCTCGACTGACCATGAGGAACTGGTGCGCGTGTGCGACCGGGTCATCATCATGCGCCGAGGCAAGGTCGCCAGCACTCTGCGCGGCAGGGAGATCACTGCCGACAACATCACGGCGGCCACCATCGGTCGCGACACCACCGAACCCGCTGCCTGACCCGAAGCTCAGCCCGAGACGAACCGGAGTTCATGACATGACCGACGTGCAGACCGCCCCCGCTCCCGAGGGCTCCACGACGAAGCCGAAGCGTCGCATCAACCTGGGCTTCGACAAGTACAGCGGCATCTACGTCTGGGCGGCGCTTGCGATCATCTTCTCGCTGTGGATTCCGGACCTGTTCCTCTCGTGGGACAACGCCAAGACCATCCTGTCCTTCCAGGCCATCAGCACGATCGTGGCGCTCGGCCTGATCATTCCCGTGGCCGCGGGCGCATTCGACCTGACGATCGCCGGCGCTCTGACGGTCTCTGCTTGCTTCACCGGCTGGGCCCTGCTCAACCACAAGGGAGTCGTGTTCGCCTGCACGGGCGCGTTGCTCATCGGTGCGATCATCGGGCTGGCCAATGCTCTGGTGGTCGTCAAGTTCAAGGTTGACTCGTTCATCGGCACCCTCGGTATGAGTTCGATCCTGGCGGCCGTGGCGTACATGATCTCGGGCGGTGGCCAGTTGGTGCTTCCCGAGGCCGGGTACGCGCCCTTCCTCGACTTCGCTCGCCAGCAGTGGTTCGGCATCTCGGCCTCCGTCTACTACGCAGGCATCCTGGCCGCGATTATCTGGTGGATGCTCGAGTACACGCCGGGTGGGCGCTACCTCTACGCGGTGGGCGGCAACCCGGTCGCTGCTCGTCTCGCCGGCGTCCAGGTGGGTCGCATCATCACCCTGTCCTTCGTGGCGTCCGCTGTCGTGGCGAGTTTTGCGGGCATCGTCTACCTGTCACAGAACGCCAACGGCGCACCGGACTCCGGCACGAACTACCTGCTCCCCGCATTCTCCGCAGTGTTCCTGGGCGCGACGCAGATTCGTCCGGGTCGAGTGAACGTCCTCGGCACCCTCGTCGCCATCGGCCTGCTGGCCACGGGGGTCACGGGCCTGCAGCTTGCCGGCGCTCCGACCTACGTCACGCAGCTGTTCAACGGCGTGGCCCTCATCGTCGCCATGGCCCTCGCAGCGCGCACCGCACGCCGCCGCGGCTAGGGAAGACGAACTCGACGTCCGCCGCAGTGTCGCTACGGCAACGGGATCGGGAACGGAGCGGCCTGTGCCGCCTCGTGCGCCTCGTCGCTGCTGGCCCACTCCAGTGCGTTGCCCAGCAGGAGCCGGAACATCGGGTTCGCGAACGTGCTTGGGCCATCGCCCATGAGCAGGGTGGCGACGGGGCTGCTGCCCGCGGTCGTTGTCCAGCCCATGAGTGAGCTGCCGCCGTGCAGTCCGCCGTCCTGATTGCGGTCCGCGCAGGTGACACCAGTGGACGAGCCGTTCGAGACCTCGTCGAACGTGTCCTGGAACAGGGCACCGTCCATGTCCGCGTCCTGGCTGAGAATGGGATGGATGCGGTCATTGAGGACCGGCGCGAAGTAGAGCTCGTCGTCGATCTCGAAGTCCGTGACGCCCACGCAGATGGGATGCTGCGGATCCGTGACCTGCACCGTGAACCGGTCGATCCGGTAACCCGACGACGGCAGGTCGACACCGCGCAGGCGACCTGGTCGGTAGTGGAACCGGGCACCGACGACTTCGGCCCAGCCCTCCCAGCCCGGCCATGCCGAGATCGCATGGTGGAGGACAACGAGTCCCTGCCCGGCGTCGAGCAGGTTGACCATGTTCGCCGCGCTCTGCGGGTCCGGCCCGTCGATGACGGGCTCGGCGCCGCGCTTGAGCCGCAGCCCCGGGATGTCATGGAGGAGGATGGCGTCCCACTGCCCGGAGAGCTCGCCGGTGAGCCACTCCTGCGCGGACGGCTGCGTCGTGTGGGCCCAGACCCAGTCGCGCTCGGTGCAGATCTCGGCGATGGCCCCGAGGAATTCGTCCAGGGCGACACGGTGGCCGCCGGTGATCACCAGGATGCGTCGGGTCATCGCCACTCCGTCAGGCAGTGCCGCGCAAGGCGGCGGTTGGGGCCGTGCACTTACATGGACGTCCTAGTTACTATAGTCTGAATGCTCTAAGTACACGCCGAACTCGACCCACCCGCGGGAGCGACGCAGATGGCCACACCCACCGAAGATCTTCGCGACATTGCGCCCACGCGCGAAGTCGTCCTCGACCTGCATCGACGGATGGTACGCATCCGCCGGTTCGAGGAGTCGGCCGGCAAGCTCGTCGAGTCAGGCGACATGCCCGGCTTCCTGCACCTCTACGTCGGCCAGGAGGCCGTTGCGGCCGGCGTCATGTCGGCGCTGCGCGACGACGACCAGATCACCTCGACGCATCGCGGCCACGGGCACGCGATCGCCAAGGGCGCGGAGTTCCGCCCCATGTTCGCAGAGCTGTACGGGAAGACCACCGGTTACTGCAAGGGCCGCGGGGGCAGCATGCACATCGTCGACATGTCGCGAGGCATGCTCGGGGCCAACGCGATCGTCGGCGGCGGCATCCCCATCGCCGTCGGCGCCGCCTTCGCCAGCTACTACCGCGGTGAGGACACTGTCGCGGTCCCCTTCTTCGGAGATGGCGCGACCAACATTGGTGCCTTCCATGAGTCTGCGAATATGGCGGCCGTCTGGGACCTTCCGATGGTGCTCGTCTGCGAGAACAACGGCTATGCGGAGTTCACACCGCAGTCGAAGCACATGAAGCTCGAGAACATCGCCGACCGGGCTGCGTCGTACGGCATGCCCGGTGTCATCGTGGACGGCATGGATGCACTGGCCGTTCGTGCTGTGGCTCTCGAAGCCGTTGAGCGTGCTCGCAACGGTGGTGGGCCGACGCTGATCGAGGCCAAGACCTACCGCTACTTCGATCACCAGGGCATCAAGGGCATGCGCATCCAGTACCGCGATCCCGCTGAGGTTGAGGCGTGGCAGTCGCGCGATGCGATCCGCCTGATCGAGACCGTGGGCGTCGTCGAAGGGCTCGCAACCGCTGAGGACTTCGCGCAGATCTGGGCCGAGACTGAGGCCGAGATCACCGATGCCATCGAGTTCGCGCGCAACAGCCCTGATCCTGACCCGGCCGACATGCTCGCCGACGTCTACACCGTCTGATCCCGAGGAAGAAGTGACCGTGAGCCGGCAACTGACCTACGTCAAGGCCTTCAACGAGGGCATGCACCAGATCATGGCTGAGGACCCCGACGTCTTCCTGATCGGCGAGGACGTCGCGGGCTACGGCGGTGTCTTCCACATGTTCGACGGACTCCTCACGGAGTTCGGCCCCCGGCGCGTCAAGGACACCCCGATCTCCGAGCAGGCGATCATCGGGCTCGGCGTGGGCGCGGCTGCACGCGGGCTTCGTCCGGTGTGCGACCTCATGTTCATGGACTTCATCGGCGTCGCGATGGACCAGATCTTCAACCAGGCCGCCAAGATGAAGTACATGTTCGGCGGCGCCGTCTCCATGCCGCTGACCATCACCACCGCGGGCGGTGCGGGCATGTCCGCAGCCGCGCAGCACAGTCAGAGCCTCGAGGCATGGCTCGCGCATGTGCCCGGCCTCAAGGTCGCGATGCCCGCCAGCCCTTACGACGCGAAGGGTCTGATCGTCTCAGCCGTCCGCGACGACAACCCGGTGATCGTCGTCCTGAACAAGAAGATGCTGGGCATGAAGGGCGAGGTGCCCGAGGAGCTCTACTCGGTGCCGCTCGGCGTCGCGAACGTTGTGACCGAGGGCTCGGACGTCACGATCGTGGCCATCGGCCGCATGGTCATCGAGGCGACGAAGGCAGCCGCTTCGCTTGCGGAGCAGGGGATCTCGGTTGAGGTGATCGATCCGCGCTGTGTGCAGCCGCTCGATATCGGCACCATCACCGACTCTGTGCGCAAGACGAACCGCGTTCTGATCGTGCACGAGGCCGTCGAGTTCGGCGGTATCGGTGCGGAGATCTCCTCGCAGATCCAGGAAGATGCCTTCGACTACCTTGATGCGCCTGTCGCGCGGCTCGCCGCGCCGTTCGCCCCGGTGCCCTACGCTCCGATTCTGGAGAACGCCTACGTGCCCGATGCTGCGCGAATCGAGGCATCCGTGCGCCGACTGCTCGAGCGGAGGTAGGGCGTGCCCATCGAGATCCGGCTTCCCAAGCTCGGCCTCACCATGGAAGAGGGCACCGTCGACGAGTGGCTCGTCGCCGATGGAGCCGTCATCACCATGGGGATGCCCCTGCTGAGGCTGGCCACGGACAAGATCGACGTTGATGTCGAGGCAGAAGGCGAGGGCATCCTGGCCCGCGCCGTTCCCGACGGCACGACCCTCGCGCCGGGAGCTGTCCTCGGTTGGCTGCTGGCTGCTGGCGAGTCGGCGCCGTCGGGTGCACCGGTTGCGTCTGCCCCGACTGCCCTCATCGAAGAGGTCGTCGTCATCACGACGATGCAGGGTGCCGACGATGTCGAGGTTGCCTCTGCCACTGGTCGCGCCTTCATCTCGCCGAACGCCCGTCGCATCGCGCAGGACCTCGGGGTCGACCTGACGACCGTTTCCGGCACGGGTCCCGGTGGGCGCATCGTGTCCGAAGACGTCGAGGACGCCGCCACACGGCAGCCTCAGATATCTGGCCCGAGCAAGGTGGCCTCACCACTGGCGCGTCGTGACGCTCGCGATGCCGGTATCGATGCGACGGCACTGCAGACCGAGTCGGGCTACGTGTCACGCAGCGATGTGCGAGCGGCGATCACTTCTCCGGTCGCGGCGGCATCGGCTGCCGTGGTGACGACGACTCCCGCGCACGTTTCGGCGAGCCAGGAGACGTCGTCGATCATCCATATGAAGGGCATGCGCGGAACGATCGCGGCCCGTATGCAGCAGAGCCTCACCGAGATGGCGCAGCTCACCCACGGCTTCGAGGTCTCGATGGATGCCGTCGTGGCTCTGCGCGCGGAGATGAAGGAGCAGTACGCCGCCCTCGGCGTGGCGGTCCCCAGTCTCAATGACTTCGTTGTGCGCGCGGCGGCGTTGGCGTTGCGTCAGCACCCGATCCTCAATGCGACGATCATCGACAAGGAGATCCACCTGCTCAGTCGGATCCATATGGGTCTGGCGGTCTCCGTGCCGGGCGGTCTGATGGTGCCGGTGATCCTTGATGCGGATCGACTGTCGCTTCCCGAGTTGGCTCGCGCAACGCGCGATGTGGCCGAGCGCTGCCGTTCTGGCTCGATCTCCCTCGACGAACTGGAGGGCGCGACGTTCGCTGTCACGTCCCTCGGCACCTACGGTGTCGACTTCTTCACTCCGGTCATCAACCCCGGCAACGTGGGGATCCTTGGTGTTGGCCGGCTTCGCGATTCCGGCAAGTGGGTGGGCGAGGCGTTCGTGCGGACCCAGGTCCTCACCCTCAGCCTGACCTTCGATCACCGGGCGGTCGACGGTGTGCCAGCGGCCGAGTACCTGCAGACAGTTGCCGAGCTGCTGGCACGCCCGCTCGTGCTGGTTTCCTAAGGGCCGCCATGCCGGCGATCTACCTCCTACGCCACGGTCAGGCGAGCTTTGGGGCTGATGACTACGACGTGCTGTCGGATCGAGGTGAACGTCAGGCTCGCGTGTCGAGTCTGGAGATCGCCCGCCGCGCACCGCGCAATCCCGTCGTCACGAGTGGGACGCTGATTCGGCAGCGTGGGACAGCAGCCATCGCGGCCGAGGTACTCGGGGTGGAGACAGCGCCCGTTGATGAGCGGTGGGACGAGTTCTCGGCCCACGGGCTTGTCGAGGCTCAACTCGGTGGCCCGGGAACAACAGACGGCCTTACTTCCGATGCCTTCCAGCGGCATCTCGATGTGGCGATGGCGGACTGGATAGAGGGTCGCACGCCGGGCTGGCGCGAGTTCTCCAACGGCGCCCTGGATGCCCTCAACGATCTGGCGGCGTCACTCCCGAAGGGCACGGATGCCGTGGTCGCGACGTCGGCAGGTGTGACGGCGGCTGTCTGCGGACGGCTGCTCGGTGCGAGCGCCCCGGGCGTCATCGCCCTCAACCGCGTCAGCATCAATGCGTCGATCACGACGATTGTTGCCGGCTCGCGCGGCCTGTCGTTGATCTCGTTCAACGAGCACGCGCACCTGCTGGCGGACCGGGACCTGCTCACCAACCGCTAGATCCGTTTCTCCCGGAATCCGGGACAAATGGGCAATGCGGCCCCCTCGCGACCCTCGGATCGCCGATTTCTCCCGGATTCTGGGACAAACGTGTAGGGGGCGGGGGCGGGGCTCAGGACTGGTCGATGTACCGGACCACGTCGGAGCCGTCCCAGCCAACAGCCAGCGCGGCGACCTTGTCGTAGAAGCCGCGCAGATGCTCGTTGCCGACATACAGCTCAAGGATGCCGCCGAGAACATGGCGCGCATCGTGGAAGTGCACCTCCATGCCGGACGATGAGGTGAGCGACATCGTCAGCGGCATGCCCTGCTCCTCGAGCGCTGCGCTTGAGGACGCCAGGTCGTCGACGAAGCAGGCGAAGTGGTTGACCTGGCCGGGCTGCTCATGCTCGAGCACGGTGCGCATGCTGGCCGGCTCACACTCGTGCAGCTGGATGATCTCGAGCATGACCGGACCCCACTGGCCGAATGCAGCGCTGTGGTCGTACACGGCGGGCTGCCCATTGTGCGTGGCGGTGACGGGCAGGTGCCGGCGGACGAGGAAGGGTCCTGCGCCGACCTTCTGGGCCCACTCGTGGCAGGCAGCCTCCAGGTCGGGGACCCGGTAGGCGATCTGGACGAGCTGTGCCGGCATTGCCGACTGGGCGGGGTTGGCAGGATTGGGCATTCGGGCTCCGTCTGGCGAGGGTGGCCGAGGGTCGGCAGGAAAGTTACTGTACCCCGATGCAAGTTGTGTAGTCTTTGGTTCGTCCCGGACTTGTTCTAGCGTCCAAGGAGTCTTCATGGCCAAGGTGTACAAGCACCCGATCTCCGGCTGCACCTATTCGGTGAACGAGGTCGGCCTCGTTCGCGTCGACGATCCGGCGACCGGGCGCTACGGCGTGTTCGACGACAACGGCATCTGGTTCGAGGGCGAGATCATCGACGTCGACCTCCAGGCTGCCGGCTGGGTCGGCCGCACCCCCGAGGCGCGGGCCCTTCGCGAGGCCCAGCTGTGAAGCAGACCGCCGCAGTCCTGCTCGCCCGCCGGCCGGAGCGCACCTTCGTCGCTGACGATGTCGTCGTAGGCACGATCGACCTCCCCGACCTGACGCCTGGCCATGCGCTGGTGCGAAACGAGTACATGAGCCTCGACCCGTCGACGCGGGGTCGGATGGACCCGGGCGAGAAGCAGTACACGACCAACTTCGAGGTCGGCGGCGCGATGGACGGCTCGGCGATCGGCGTGGTCGTCGAGTCAGCTTCCGAACTCCTGCCGGTCGGCGCGACCGTCCGTCATCGCCTCGGCTGGCGCGAGTACGCCGTCGTCGACGATGCCGTTGCCACGGTGTGCGATCTCGGCAAGGCTCCTGCCACCGCGTGGCTGAGCTCGATGGGGCAGACCGGTTTCACCGCCTACGCGGGCCTCGTTCCCGTCGGCAAGCTCGCGGCCGGCGAGACCGTCCTTGTGACCGGTGCAGGTGGCGCGGTCGGCAGCATGGTCGGCCAGTTCGCACGACTGATGGGCGCTGGGCGAGTCGTCGGCAGCGCAGGCGGGGTCGAGAAGTGCGCATGGCTTATGGACGAATGCGGCTTCGACGCGATGATCAATTACCGCGACGGCGACTTCGCACAGGAGCTGCCTGGGCTCGTCCCTGACGGCATCGACCTGTTCTTCGACAATGTCGGCGGATGGCAGTTCGCGGCAGCACTCAACAACATGAAGATCCACGGTCGCATCAGCATGTGCGGAGCGGTGTCCAACTTCGGCACGCAGGAGCAGCCTTCCCTAGCGATCCTCATCGAGACCGTCCTGCGGCGGGTCACGATCCAGGGCTTCATCGTTCGTGACTTCGAGCACCTGCGCCCGGAGTTCGAGGAGCGGGTAAGTGGCTGGCTTGCCAGCGGCGAGCTGATTGACCGTGCGACCATCGTCGAGGGCATCGAGAATGCGGGTGTTGGTCTGGCCGGACTGCTGTCCGGTGCCAATCTCGGCAAGGCCCTCGTTCGACTCTCCGACTGACGGCAGGAGTGAAGGCGCACATGGCTCTTGAGGTGGTGGACGCGACGCTGTTCGCGTCCGTCGATCCGGTCGCCCTGCGTGGGTCGGTGTGCTCGGCCTGCGGTGCGCACGTGTTCCCGGCGTGGGAGTCGTGTCCGATGTGTGCGGGCGTGAACGTTACCGACGTCGCCCTGCCGACAGAGGGCACTGTCTGGTCCTGGACGACTCAGCACTTCGAGCCCAAGGCGCCGTTCCGGACGGACGGCTTCGCGCCGTTCAGCATCGGTTATGTCGATCTCGGCCCGGTCATTGTCGAAGGCTGGCTGATTGGCAAGACCGACTGGTCCATCGGCGAGCGGGTGAGCCTGGTGCTCGCGAAGGCATGGACCGACGGAGACACGGTCGTGCACACCTTCGGCTTCGAGGTGACCGCATGAGCGACGAGATCTACATCGTCGGCGCGTCGCGCACGGCGTTCGGCCGCTATGACGGTGAGGACAACGAACTCGCCGAGCAGGCGATCCGCGGCGCCCTCGCCGATTGCGGGTTGGCATGGACCGACGTCGACTTCGCCGTCGGCGGCACGAATGGCGAGACCAAGCCCGACAACCTCGTGTCGCGCCTCGGGTTGACCGGTCTGCCGTTCGTGACGGTCAAGAACGGCTGTGCCACGGGCGGAGTGGCACTCATGACGGCACGCAACGGTCTGATCGCTGAAGGGTCCGACATCGCCTGCGTCGTCGGGTACGACAACCACGCGCGCGGTGCGTTCAATGCCTCGCCAGCGCGCTACGGCATCGGCGAGTGGTACGGCGCGACGGGGATGATGGTCACCACCTCATACTTCGCGCTCAAGATCCAGCGCTACCTGCACGAGTACGGCATC
>CAIVQM010000449.1 GCA_903908025.1 uncultured bacterium | reverse complement strand
GGGTATGAAGAAAATCCTCGTTCTGGGTGGTGGCACGGCCGGCACGATGACGGCGAACAAGCTCCGCAAGGCACTTCCAGCCGATGGCTGGTCGGTGACGGTTGTCGATGCCGACGACAACCACCGCTACCAGCCGGGCTTCCTGTTCATGCCTTTCGGCACCTACGCGCCCAAGCAGGTGACCAAGAGCCGCCGCAAGTACCTCAGCAAGGACGTCGCCCTGGCCTACGGCGAGATCGACAAGGTCGAGGCCGAGGACAACGCCGTCGTGCTCACCGACGGTCAGCGGCTCACCTACGACTACCTGATCATCGCGACGGGCGTCACACCCCGTCCCGACCAGACGCCCGGCATGGCCGACGACATGGGCGGCAGCGTTCACGAGTTCTACTCGTACAACGGCTCCGTCGCCCTGGCCGAGAAGCTCAAGGGCTGGACGGGCGGCAAGCTCGTCATCCACATCACCGAGATGCCGATCAAGTGTCCGGTGGCCCCGCTCGAGTTCGCCTTCCTCGCGGACGCGTTCTTCAAGGGCAAGGGGATGCGCGACAAGGTCGAGATCACCTACGTGACCCCGCTCGATGCCGCCTTCACCAAGCCCATCGCCGCCGAGGCGTTCGGCAACACGCTGGAGGAGAAGGGCATCACGGTCGTTCCCGACTTCATGATCGAGAGCGTCGACGTCGAGGACCACAAGATCGTGGCGTACGACGAGACCGAAGTTCCGTTCGACCTCCTCGTGACGATCCCGCTCAACATGGGCGCCGACTACATCGAGCGCTCAGGCCTCGGGAATGACATCAACCTGGTGCCCGTCGACAAGTTCACGCAGCAGTCGAAGGCGCACGAGAACATCTTCGCCCTCGGCGATGCCAACGACATCCCCGCGTCGAAGGCCGGTTCCGTCGCGCACTTCGAGGTCGACATCTTCATGGACAACTTCCTCCAGCTCATCGCGGGCAAGGAGATGACCCACAAGTTCGACGGACATGCCAACTGCTTCATCGAGACCGGTGGCGGCAAGGCCATGCTCATCGACTTCAACTACGACACCGAGCCGCTCCCGGGCAAGTTCCCGTATGGGGCCCTCGGACCCATGGGCCTGCTCAAGGAGGGTCGACTCAACCACGTCGGCAAGCTCGGCTTCCGCTGGGTCTACTGGAACATGCTGATGCCGGGACGACCCCTTCCGATCAGCAGCCTGATGTCACTGTCCGGCAAGCGCACCGATCTCATCGCAGCCAAGTAGGGAAAGAAGGAGCAAAGACATGCCAACCACGACCATCAACGGACACGACGTCACCGTCGATGACGAGGGCTTCATGACCGTCTACGACGAGTGGGACGAGGCGACAGGAACCGCCCTCGCCACGGCCATCGGCGTCGACATGACCGACGAGCACTGGAAGGCCATCCGCTTCCTGCGCGAGGACTTCAAGGTCAAGGGTGAGACCCCCACCATCCGCCGTGTCTCCACCGCGGGCGGCATCGACACGAAGACCCTCTTCGTCCTGTTCCCGAAGAAGCCCGCCAAGAAGATGGCCTATATCGCCGGGCTGCCCAAGCCGCACGGCTGCGTCTGATACCGAGGAGTTCTAACATGACCGCAACACAAGACATGATCGTGCCCGCGTTCGACGACGACGAGCATGCCGGCCGCAAGCTGGCCATCATCTGCTCGAAGGGCACCCTGGACATGGCCTACCCCGGCCTCATCCTCGGGAACGCTGCCCTCGGCGAGGGCGTCGAACTGCACCTGTTCTTCACCTTCTGGGGCTTCGACATGATCACCAAGGGCCGAATGGAGCACCTGAAGTTCTCCCCCGTCGGCAACACGGCGACCCACATCCCCGCTGCCCTCGCGCCACTGCCCGGTATGACATCCATGGCCACGCACATGATGCAGAAGTCGATGGACGATCTGGAGATTCCCCCAGTTCCGGAGTTCCTGGAACTCATCAAGGGTTCGGGCGGCCACATCTGGGCCTGCCGGCTGAGCGCCGACATGAATCACCTCAAGAAGGAGGACCTCTGGGATGGCGTCGACGACATCATCAACGCCAGCGACTTCATCGAGATGACCGACGGAGCGCAACTGCTCTTCATCTGAGCCCTCCCCATGGGAACGAGAAGCGCGCCAGCCCAGCAGGGCGGCGCGCTTCTCGCTGCTCGGGTCAGGAAGCTGTTGGGGCTGGGCTCGCGCTCGCGCTTGGGATCGCACTCGAACTGGCCGATCCAGTGTCGTCCAGATTGACCGTCACCTTCAACGGCGCGAATGTCTTGATCCGGATCGGCTCCGGGAGGGGCGTGACGCCGAATGTCTCAAGCGCTCCCTGCCCGGCAAGTCGCACGATGTACTGAGCTGTCGACAACGGCAGGGGATCACTGGGATCGTCACAGACCAGCATGTGCGCAACCCCGACCACGGGCCAGCCGATCAGCGGCTGGCCCTCGGCAAGCACGATCTTGGAGGCGGCCAGGTCGAAGTTGCCATCCACCGGGACACCACCGATCGCGGGGCTCGCGAAGATGTTGCCCTTGTCGTCCGTCGTGATGTTGGTGGCACCCACGCCGACCTTCAGCAGCTGGGTGTCATCCGGGGCAACGACGATGTCCTGCACCGGGAAGGTCGCCACGGGCACGGCATTGGCGATCGCCTCGAAGACCGGCACGACGGCAATGGTGCCCTCCGTGAGGGTCAACTCCCCCATCAGGTCGGCCACGGTCGGGTACGTCGTGGTGGCGCCGCTCAGCGTGCCCGTCACGCCGTCGGTCCAGACGGTAGGCGCTTCCTTTGCCAGCCAGGCGGTCATCGCCTCGACCGAGCCGCTGGGGTGATCGAGCGCGAGGACGGTGATCTCCGGCAGCAGGGTCAAATCGACGCCGGGATTCGCCTCCGCGATCTTCGGGTCCTCCCAAGACGTGATCGTCCCGTTGAGCATCCCTGCAACCACATCGGGAGTCAGGATCAGCCCTTCGAGGCCGATGATGTCGTAGGTCAGGCCGACGGCGTAGCCGAAGGCCGGCACGATGATCGGAGCCGTCGGGCAGCCCTCGGCGAATGCTGCGAGGTCCTCCGCCGTCGGCGCGTGGTCGATGATCTGCAGCGTTGCCGGGTCTCCGGTGGCGACCTCCGAGACCGTCTGATCGGCGCAGACGCCCTGCAGCCCGACACTCACCTGCATCATCGAGCCGGCGAAGTCCTCGGGCACCGAGACCGGCTGATCGCCCGTCTGGCAGACGATATTGCTCTCGGCCTTCGCCGCCAGCACATCCGGTGGCAGCGGTGGGGTGCAGGCCGCCAGCAGGGCGAGG
>CAIVQM010000448.1 GCA_903908025.1 uncultured bacterium | reverse complement strand
GGGTCATCGCCGGCGAGCAGGAAGTACTCGAGCACACGTGCCCGGGCCTGGTCGCGCTCGTCGCCAGCAGTCGTCCGTACCACCGCAATGCCGCGCTCGAAGGCCACCGGCCAGTCGCCCCGCAGGGCGGCGAAGTCGGCCGCGAGCAACGTGGCCTCGGCACCCGTCGGCTCATCCATGCCCTCGGTGCGCTGATAGAGCCCGACCATCGCGAGTCCGGCCGCTGCATCGGGATCGGCCGGCTGCGTGTTCAGCACGTCCTGATACGCAGCGGCAGCTGCCACCCAGTCGCCCGCCTCGATGGCGTCGAACGCGGCCTCGAAGCGCGGGTCGGCAGGCGGCTCCGGCTCCTCGGCCGGCTCCGCTGGCGATGCGGGGGCCTCGGCGTCAGCCTCAGCCGTGATGTTCCCGGCCACGCCCTGCTCGGCCGCGACCTTCAGCAGTTCATCGATGATCTCCCGGATCTGCACCTCCGGATAGGCCCCCTGGAACAGCGGGACCGGCTGGCCGGCGATGACGGCGAAGACCGATGGGATCGACTGCACCTGGAATGCGGCGGCGATCTGCTGCTCCGCGTCCACATCGACCTTGGCCAGCACCCAGCGGCCCGCGTCGTCGGCGGCGAGCTTCTCCAGGATCGGCGACAGCTGCTTGCACGGACCGCACCACTCCGCCCACAGGTCGAGCACGACCGGCACTGTCATCGACCGGTCGATCACGTCAGCCTGGAAGGTCTCGGTCGTCACGTCGATGACCACACCCTCAGGTGCGTTGGCGACGGCCTCGGTCGCCTTCTGCTGGTTCTGTCGGGCAGTTGCGAGCGCGCCGAGGTCGACGGCGCCACGGGCGGAGAAGGGAGTCGATGCCATGCCGGCATTCTCCCCCATCGGGTCCGACCCGGCGAACCGCGCTAGCGGATCAGGTCTCGTCGCCCGGTCGGAGCGGCCGCCGTCTAGCAGTCCTGACCGAACCGTTGAAAGGCCGCCTGACGCGTCGTGCCGAGTGCGGCACCAATGACCGCCCATGAGTCTCCTGCCGCCCTGGCTCCGCGCACAGCGGTCCGCAAGATGTCCTCGGCGTCCTCAACCTGCCGCATGGCAGCGCGAATCGCACGGAATCCGGTCGCGTCACTGGCGGGATGGGTGGCCGGGCTCAGGGTGTCGAGGCCGGTGGCGTCCTTGGTTCGTGTGGTCATGATGGTCACCTCAGGTAGTCGAACAGGCTGGGCCGCAGCCGGTCAGCGTGGATCACCCGGTCGGGGTCGGCGGCGGGGACAAGCACCAGTTCAAGAATCGTCCCGTGGCCGTTGTCTCCGATCACGAGCAGTCGATCCTCTCCGTCGTACTCAAACTCGATCAGCCGAAGCGCGTGGTCGAGAGCGTGGCGAATCTCGTCGGTGGTGATCCCATGCTTGCGGGCCGACTGATGAATCTCCACTTGTAAAGGTTACCTTTACGCTCTCCGATGTCAAGGCAGCCTTGCCACACCTCAGGGGCCGACCGGCACATCGCCGGCGACCGAGACCCGCTGCATCACCCGGTGAAAGCCTTCCAAGACCGACGACTTCCCGATCTGACCGGCAGGGCCTAGCGGATCAGGCCACGGTTGCGCAGGGTGCGCTGCCGCAACGGTGAGAACACCACGCGCTCGACCAGGATGCCGACCGCCATGATCATGCCGATGGAGCCGAGCACGAGGGCCATGTCGCCGAGGGTCCGGCCGGTGTCGAGCATCTGACCGAGGCCCGGGCCCAGGGCGGGTGACACCGCGATGAGTTCGGCAGCCATCAGCGAGCGCCAGGCAAAGGCCCAGCCCTGCTCGAGTCCGGCCAGGTAGCCGGGCCATGACGCCGGAAGCACGATGCGCCAGGCTCGAGGGAGCCCCTTTGCACCGAGGATCTGCCCCACCCGCAGGTAGATCGGCGGGATCTGGTCCATGCCGGCGATGAGTCCGTTGGCGATGGACGGAACGGCGCCCAGCAGGATGACCGTGTAGATCGTCGCGTCCGAGAGACCGAACCAGATGATGGCCGCGGGCACCCAGGCGACGGACGGCAGCACCTGCAGGCCGGTCAGGATCGGGCCGAAGACGGCCCGCAGCTTGCTGTTCAGCCCGAGGGCGAGCCCGATGGGGGTCGCGATGATCACCGCGATGATGAATCCCTGGGCAGCACGTCGGATGCTGTTGAGGGTCGACTGCCACAGGATCTGCTGCTCCGCCTGGTTGGCCAGCGCATCCCATACCTGGCGCGGACCGGGAATGACGTAGTCCGGCTGCAACTGCAGGTAGAAGATGATCTGCCAGATGATGATGATCACGCCGATGGCGATCAGCGGTGACAGTGCGCGCGCGAACAGGGTCTTGACACTCGGCCCCTGACGACCACCGGTCTCCAGTGCATCGAGGCCGGCCTCGAGTTGACTCAGATCCGACGGCCGCACTTCAGCGGAGATCTGCTCGTCAGTTGGCATGGCGGATGATCTCCTTGCGCAGTTCGTCGGTGATCTCGCTGGCCAGGTGCGCCACATCAGGCGAGTCCAGCCGCCAGGGCTTGTGGCCGCCGATGTTCCACTCGTTGATGATCCGACCGGGGCGCGAAGACATGAGCAGCACGCGCTGGCTCAGTCGGACCGCCTCGCGGACGTTGTGCGTCACGAAGATGATCGTCATCCCGGTCTCGAGCCAGATCCGCGTGAGCTCCTCGTGCAGGAAGTCGCGCGTGATGGCGTCGAGCGCGGCGAAGGGCTCATCCATCAACAGGATGGATCGTCCCTGCGCGAGGGCGCGGGCGATGGCCACGCGCTGGCGCATTCCGCCGGACAGTTCGTGGGGTCGCTGGTCGTAGGAGCGCTCGAGATGGACGAGGGCGAGGAGTTCCTGCGCCCGTGCCTTTCGCTCGCTTCGCGGGACATTGCTGAAGCGCAGTGCCAGTTCGACGTTGCGACCGGCCGTGAGCCAGGGGAACAGCGCAGCCTCCTGGAACATCAGCGTCGGGGCGCCGAGGGTCTCGATGGTCCCCGACGTCTGGGTGTCGAGCCGGGCGATCAGGTTCAGGAGCGTGGACTTCCCGCAGCCCGATGCCCCCACGAGAGAGACGAACTCACCAGGGCGCACATCCAGACTGACGTCGTCGAGGACGATCGGCCCGTCGGCAGTGAACTGCTTGACGACGTGCTCGATGCGGACGGAAAACTCGCCCTCATCTGCCCTCTGCTGGACGGGATGTGCGCCACTGGTGAGTGTCATGTCAACAAACCCTACCTGATAACTGTGGAATTACTGACGACCGAGGCCCGACGCCGTGACCGGACGCGCCTTGGCAGCCGCCAGCACCTGGTTGAGCAGGCGCAGGTCGTAGATCCCGGACAGCTTGTTCGTGCCGAGCGTGAGCAGTCCAGCCGACACCGCGTCATCGGCGCTCTTGGCGAGCGTCAGCGGCAGCGGATCCCACGTGAAGCGCAGGTTGCCCCACGAACGCGTGATGACGGCATCCGGAAGCGGCTTGCCCGTCCACTTGGTGATCTGCTCCTGGACGATGTCCTTGGACTTCAGCACGTTCGCGGCGATGTACTTGATCGCGCTGTTGTTGGCCTGCAGGACCGACCGGACCGAGCCGGGGTACTGGTTGAGGAACTTCTGCGAGGCGATGATGTTCGTCGTGACGAACTGACCACCCGACCACAGATCCTTCTCGTCGACGAACACCTTGGCGCCCGCTTCCAGCACGAGCCGTGATGCCCACGGCTCGGGCAGCCAGGCACCGTCCAGGTCGCCCTTCTTGAACAGGGTGAGCGTCGTGGCGTTGTCCGTCGGCACGACGGTGACGTCGCCGCCGCCGGTGGTCGACG
>CAIVQM010000447.1 GCA_903908025.1 uncultured bacterium | reverse complement strand
ACGGCGATCATGATGACCGTCAGGTACCACGGCGAGTTCGCGAGAACTCCCTCGAGCGGGTTGAGGAACGTGACAGTGAAGAACTCGTTGAACGTCGTCGTGAAGAAGTAGAACGTCGTGGTGAACCACGTCGCGACGGTGTCCGCCACACTGGCGATCTGCTTTCCGAAGTCGAGTTGCTCCGGGAACACCGCGGCCCAGAGCACCTGACGAGACAGCACCACCGCCACGATCGTCAGCACGCCTCCGACAATGAGGCCGATGCGTCGCCTCATTCGCGCCCCGCCTGTTTCGCGAACGAACGTGTTGTTCTTGATGACCGCTGCCGTCGTCGCTCGGTCGAGCATGATGGCGAGAAAGACCACGGCCAGGCCGGCCACGACACCATTTCCGACGTTGCGAATGATCAGCGCATCGACCACAGGCTTGCCGAGTCCGGGCGCACCGATGAGTGCGGCGATCACCACAAAGGACAGCGCAGCAAGGGTTGTCTGGTTCACGCCCAGGATGATCGTCTGCTTCGCCATGGGCAACTGCACCTTGCGGAGCAGCTGCATCTTCGTCGAGCCCATCGAGATAGCTGCCTCGACTGGACCCGCTCGGAGACTGCGCACCGCATGAGCCGTGATTCGGATGCAGATCGGGATGCTGTAGATCAGCGTTGCGATCGTCGCCGCCGCAATCCCAATGAGGAACACGAGGGCGAGCGGCGCG
Source organism: uncultured bacterium (assembly GCA_903908025.1). Lineage (GTDB taxonomy): Bacteria > Actinomycetota > Actinomycetes > S36-B12 > S36-B12 > UBA10649. The sequence goes on along the minus strand of CAIVQM010000447.1, from coordinate 960 downwards.
AGGTAGACCAGCGTCGGGAGAATCTGGGCAAGGTCGAGCCCGGGCCGGAAGACCTTCATCACCCTGTCGTTGAGGCCCGCCCAGATACCCAGCGGCAGGCCGATCGCCAGCGAAAGGAGGACAGCGCCCATCGTCATGGCGAGCGTGTCCATCGTGAACACCCACATGCCCAGCACTCCGCAGGCCATGAGCAGGCCCATCGACAGCAGCGAGGTCCGGAGGTTGGAGGTGACATAGACGATGTACCCGATGATCGACAGCGTCCCGAGCCAGCCGATGAGTGGGATGACATTGCCCGTTGCCGGGACGGAGATCACCGATCGGATGCCCTCGACGAAGGCCGCGATGGTCGCGCGGATCGGATTGAAGAAGTAGACGAAGGCGGGGCTCTGCGCCCGATTGCCACGGATGGACGAAGCGAAGTCGGTGAGCCACTGCGTCACCGGGGTGTTCTGTGCCGTCGGGAGTTCCAGGGTGTGGACGCCCTTGAGCACGGTCGCCAGAACAATCCACACGACAGCGAGCAGCAGGACGAGGATCCACTTGTTGCGCAGGAGCTCCCTCACCCGGGTCATGGGGTGGCTTCCACCTCCTGTGCAATAGCTGCGGCCACATCGCCCGAGATCAGGCGCAGGACATCATCGGGAGTCACGACTCCGAGGAGCTGGCCGTTCTGGACGACCTTCACGGCCCGTCGAGCATCCAGGATCGTCGGTGTTGCGTCCCGGATCACCATGCCGCCGTCGAGTTCGGGCCCGTCGAGGTCCTCGCCCTCGGCGAGCGGCCGGGCAATCGCGTGCAGGCAGAGGACATGGGACTTCGGGATGTCGCGCGTGAAATCCGCAACGTAGTCGTCCGCCGGATTGGCCACGAGGTCCTCGGGAGTTCCCATCTGCACGACGGCACCGTCGCGCATGATCGCGATGCGATCACCGACCTTCATCGCCTCGGCCAGGTCGT
>CAIVQM010000446.1 GCA_903908025.1 uncultured bacterium | reverse complement strand
GTGCCATTATGCATTCGCGTTTGCCTTCCGGCGGGGAACTTTTTTTTGTTTGCGCATCAGTAAGATTTATCCTTTCCCATTGCAAATTTCAGTGTTACTATTAATAGCAAACCTGCCCTGGATCGGTCGCGTTACGTGGTCACGGTGGTCGGCATCGCCCGCGACGGACGTTGGGTTCGTGCCGCGGACGGCGGTCTTGGCATCCTGACGCAGGCCGGCCCCCTCCCGGAGGTTGCTGCCGATGCGCCGCCAGCCGATCTTGCCTCGTGCCTCGATGTCGATGTCGTCTTCCCGGTCCTGCATGGGCCGTGGGGCGAGGACGGCTCGGTGCAGGGCCTGCTGGAGACCTTCGGCGTACCGTACGTCGGCTCGGGAGTGCTGTCCTCCGCAGTGTCCATGGACAAGGGGTTCATGAAGGCCGCCCTTGCGCATGCCGGTCTTGACGGTGGTCGCTACGTGGTCGTCCCGGACCGCCGGTGGCGACTGGACCAGGCGGGAGTACTGGCCGAGATCGGGGAACTCGGGCTGCCGGTGTTCGTCAAGCCGGCGCGTGCGGGCTCATCACTGGGGATCGTGAAGGTGCACGCGGCCGCCGACATGACGGCGGCCATTGAGGGTGCGCGCAAGCACGACCCGCGCATCATCGTCGAGGCAGCGGTGAGCGATGCCCGGGAGATCGAGTGCGGCGTCCTGGTCGACGTCGACGGCGTGCCCCGGGCGAGCCGGTGCGCGGAGATCATCGTCAACGAGCGGCACGAGTTCTACGACTTCGAGGCCAAGTACCTCGACGACTCCGCAACCCTCGTCGTTCCCGCCGATCTGCAGCCAGGCGTAGAGGACACCGTCCGTGATCTGGCGGTTCGAGCCTTCGAGGCTCTCGACTGCGAAGGACTGGCCCGCGCGGACTTCTTCGTGCGTGCCGATGGTTCGGTCGTCATCAACGAGGTCAACACGATGCCCGGCTTCACATCGATCTCGATGTACCCGCGGATGTGGGCCGCCACGGATGTCGACTACCCCGAACTCGTCGACCGGCTGGTCGCAGACGCGCTGCGCAAGGGCACCGGCCTGCACTGAGACAGCGGTCGGTCAGATGTTGATGACGGGACAGGTCAGCGTGCGCGTGATGCCCGGCACCGCCTGGATCTGAGCCACCACGAGGGTGCCCAACTCGTCGATGGTGCGCGCCTGTGCCCGGACGATGACGTCGTAGGGCCCGGTGACGTCCTCGGCGAGGGTGACGCCGTCGATATCGCGGATGGCGCGCACCACGGTGGCGGCCTTCCCGACCTCCGTCTGGATCAGCACGTACGCCTGCATCGACATGCCTGCGAGACTACGCCCATGAGCAACGACAGTGGCGGAACTCTCAAGGACATCGGTGAGTTCGGCCTGATCGCGCGGATCACGAGCGGGGACGCGGCGACGCCGGGAGTGCTGGTCGGGCCGGGGGATGACACGGCTCTCGTGGACGCTCCCGATGGTCGCGTGGCGGTGACATGCGATCTGCTCGTCGAGGGTCGGCACTTCCGTCGCGACTGGTCCACGCCCATCGACATCGGTCGCAAGGCCGCGGCTGCCTCGCTCGCCGATGTGGCGGCGATGGGCGGCGTCGCCACGAGTCTGGTCGTGGGCTTCGGAGCACCCGGCGACCTGCCCGCGGCCTGGGCGGTCAGTCTGGCGGCGGGCATCCGGGAGGAGGCCGCGCTCGTCGGCGCGGTCCTCGTCGGCGGCGACGTCGTAGAGGCTCCGCAGGTGGTCATCAGCGTCACGGCACTGGGTGATCTGCAGGGCCGCGCCCCCGTCCTGCGCTCCGGAGCCCGGGACGGCGATGTCGTCGCGATCGCCGGCCGCTTCGGCTGGTCGGGAGCCGGACTGGCGCTCCTGTCACGCGGGTTCAAGTCACCGAAGGTACTGGTGGACGCGCACCGCTTCCCCGAGCCGCCCTATGAGCAGGGCCCGCTTGCGGCCATCGCCGGGGCGACCTCGATGATCGACATCAGCGACGGCCTCATCGCCGATGCCCGACATGTGGCCGAGGCCTCCGGGGTGCACATTGAGATCGACACGAGCGACTGGCAGATCCCTGGACCGATGCAGGACGCGGCCGCGGCCTACAACGTCGACCCCCGCGAGTGGATGCTGACCGGTGGAGAGGACCACGCCCTGCTGGCGACGTTCTCCACGCCGGAGGTCGTCCCCGCAGGGTTCACGGTGATCGGGCGGGTTGTTGCGGGCGAGCCGGGGGTCAGCGTCGACGGTGTGGAGCGTGAGGCTGCGGGCGGGCACCGGCACTTCGCCTAGGGGTGTGGGCGGTGGGGTGGGAAAGACGAAGCGCTGCCGTGATGCGGCAGCGCTTCGGTCAGTTCGAGATCAGTGCGCGATCAGGCGCGGGCGACCTTGCCACCCTTGAGGCAGGCAGCGCAGACGTTCTGGCGCTTCGGGGTGCGGCCGACCAGCGTGCGAACCCGCTGGATGTTCGGATTCCAGCGCCGCTTCGTGCGGCGATGTGAATGCGAGATGCTGTGCCCGAAGCTGGGGCCCTTGCCGCAGACGTCGCAGTTGGCAGCCACGGTGCACTCCTTCAGTCCCGCCCTGGGGGCGGACAGTCGATGGTCGAGGATGCGGCGTTATGCACCGCGAGGGACAAGGGTAGCCGAGCGCCGGTCCGTCTCCCAAATTGAGGGTACGGTCGGCCTATCGCCCCTCGGGAAGTGGACGGGGCCCACGCGTGGGACAGGAGGCTGCGGGTGCCCGCCATCGTGTCATCGGCTCTCGTGCGCGACTGGGTCCAGCGGTCCCTGAGCGGCCTGGGTGATGCTCGTGCGGAGATCGACGCCCTCAATGTCTTCCCGGTCCCGGACGGCGACACGGGGACGAACCTCTACCTGACGATGGAGTCGGCCTGCGAGTCCGTCGAGCAGTGCTGGACCGGCGCGGAATCCGATCCCGGAATCGACGTCGCCGCGCGCGCGATGGCCCTGGGAGCCCTGATGGGTGCCCGCGGGAATTCCGGGGTGATCATGTCCCAGATCCTGCGAGGGACGAGCGACATCCTGACCACGCTGCCCGATGGTGAGCCCCTCGACGGGACCGCTGTGCAGAACCTGCTCCGCCGAGCCGCCGATCTTGGGTACGAAGCGGTCGCCCGCCCTGTCGAGGGAACGATCCTCACGGTGGCCCGGGCCGCCGCCGATGCGGCGACTGAGCTGGTTCAGGCGGGCACGGCCGATGCCGCGCTGGTGGTTGCCGCGGCCGCTGACGGGGCGCGTGCAGCGCTGGCGCTGACCCCGACCATGCTCGAGTCCCTGCGTCTGGCGGGAGTGGTCGATGCGGGGGGCCGCGGGCTCCTGATCGTGCTCGACGCTCTGGCCGAGGTCATCTCGGATGTCCGGCGCCCCATGAGTCCGGTGGTCGGCATGCATTCGCCGCTTCCTCGGCCGGCCGATGCCGAGGCCAGCCATCACTACGGCGGCCCTGCCTATGAGGTGATGTTCCTGCTCGAGGCCGACGAGGAGGCGGTGGGCGTCCTGAGGTCAGACCTCGATGCCCTGGGCGACAGCCTCGTCGTCGTCGGCGGGGATCGGCTCTGGAACGTGCATGTCCACGTCGACGATGCTGGTGCGGCCGTCGAAGCAGCGATGCGGGCGGGGCATCCGTTCCGGCTGCGAATCACCCACCTCGAGCCTGTCGTCGCGACGACGGCGCGCACCGACGCACGTGCTGTCGTGGCCGTGACCCACGGGCCGGGTGTTGCCGATTTGCTGGGCGGGCTGGGCGTAGGCGTCGTCCCGGCCGCGGCGCGGGTCCGGCCCTCGACCAGTGAATTGCTCGACGCGATCCGGCTCACACATGCGGCAGAGGTCGTCCTGCTTCCGAGTGACAAGGACACCCGCGGAGTTGCGGAGGCTGCGGCCGAGACGGCGCGCGGCGATGGGATCCGGGTCTCAGTCATCCCGACCCGGTCGATCGTGCAGAGCCTCGCGGCGGTGGCGGTTCACGATCCGACGGCGCGTTTCGACGACGACGTGGTCGCGATGACACGTGCTGCCGGCGCGACGCGGTACGCGGCCGTGACCATCGCGAGCCGCGCAGCCCTCACGACCGTCGGGCCGTGTGAGGAAGGCGATGTGCTCGGACTCGTCGACGGCGACATCGTCGTCGTCGGCTCCGATATCGAGGTAGTCGCGCGCGACATCCTCACCCGGATGCTGGCGATCGGCGGCGAGTTGGTGACCCTGGTGCTGGGTGCCGATGCCGGGCCGGACCTGCGTGAGGAACTGCCGGCGTGGTTGGCAGAGGCCCGGCCGCTTGCCGAGATCATCGCCTATGAGGGTGGTCAGCCGTTGTGGCCGATCATCATGGGCGTGGAGTGAGCACATCGCCCGGTCGCAGTGAGCGAGAGGAGGGGCCGCTCGTCGTTCCTGCCGACCTCATGCGCAGCAAGCTGTCAGCGGTGCTGGGTGGGCGCACAGCCGATGCGATGCGCAAAGGGCTGGGGCTGGAGACGGTCGATGACCTGCTGCGGCACTACCCCCGGCGCTATGCGGAGCGCGGCGAGCTGACGGACCTGCGCACGCTGACCGAGGGGGAGCAGGTGACCGTCCTGGCCGAGGTCCGGCAGGTCACGGTGCGGCCGATGCGCAACCGGCGCGGCACTATCCTCGAGGCCGTCGTCACCGACGGGCGCGACTCCATGTCCCTCACCTTCTTCAACCAGAAGTGGCGCGAAGGTCAGTTGCGCGTCGGCCGTCGCGGCCTGTTCGCGGGGCAGGTGTCGGTCTTCCGGGGGCAGCTCCAGCTGACGCACCCGGAGTTCGAGTTGCTGCCCGACGGAGTCGACGACGATCCGCTCGCCGTGCTTGCGTTCGCCGGTGCGCTGATCCCGATCTACCCCGCCTCGAAGGCCGTCACATCGTGGCAGGTGCACAAGGCCCTCGATGTCGTGCTGACCCAGTTGGCCGACCCGCCCGACCCGATCCCTGACGACATCCGCAGCGAGCGTGGCCTGCTGCCACTTGCCGATGCCATCCGCGGGGTGCACCGGCCGACGACCCGTGAGGATGTGCGCTGTGCCGTCGAGCGCCTCCGTTTCGAGGAGGCATTCACCCTGCAGGTGCTGCTGGCCCAGCGTCGCGCCGAGGTCCGGGCCCTGCCGGCGACGCGCCGGGTGCCCGAGGTCAGTCCGCTGCTCGAGGCGTTCGATGCGCGTCTGCCCTTCACCCTCACGGACGGACAGCGTGAGGTCGCAGCCAGCATCGAGCAGGACATGGGCAACGACTATCCGATGCATCGGCTCCTGCAGGGCGATGTCGGCTCGGGGAAGACGGTCGTCGCCCTGCGCGCAATGCTCCGGGTCGTCGATGCCGGCGGGCAGGCAGCGCTGCTGGCGCCGACCGAGGTGCTCGCCGGGCAGCACTTCCGCTCGAT
>CAIVQM010000445.1 GCA_903908025.1 uncultured bacterium | reverse complement strand
GAGGAAGACGATCCGCACGAAGCCGCTTCCCCGCCGAATGGCCATGCGGGCCCCGATGACGGCGCCCGCGACATTGCACACGCCCATGAGCAGCCCCAGCACCCACATGACCGAGCCGGTAACGCCGAACACGACAACAGCGGCGAGGTTCGTTCCGAGGTTGACGACCTTCGCGGTCGATGACGCATTCAGGAACGAGTAGCCCAGAACACCGACGAGAACGATCAGCAGGAACGATCCGGTACCCGGTCCGATGAGCCCGTCATAGAACCCGATGGCCAGGCCGGCCAACGTCGCGATGACGTAGTGGCGGCGACTGCCGTGCCAACGAAGGGCTTGCGTGCGGCCCATCTGCGGGCTCAGCAGGGTCCAGAACCACACCGCGATCAGCAGCACGACGATGACGGGACGAAAGACATCGGCTGGGATCCGACTCGCGGTGGCGGCTCCGAGTGCCGCACCGACCACGGCCGCCACGACCATCGGCAGCGCCGTTCGCACATCGGGTGGGGCCTTGCGGACGTACGTCGCCGTGGCTGCGGCCGTGCCGAGGATGCTCGACACCTTGTTCGTCGCCAGCACCTCGACGGGAGGTGCCTGCGGAAAGGCGATGAACAGCGCCGGCAGTTGGAGCAGCCCACCACCACCGGATACCGCGTCGACCCAGCCTGCCGCGGCCGCAGCAGCGCAGAGAAGCAGCAGGGTCGACAGGTCGGGCAATGCGAGCGGGTCCACGCCTACTGCCAGGACTCCACGATCGACAGCACATCGAGCAGGCGATGAGCCGTGGCGTCGGGTGTCGCCGTGCCTTCGCGAGCCTGCTCAGCAGGGATATCCGAGTGCGGGATCCAGATGGTGCGCATTCCCACCTGCGCGGCCCCGGTGACGTCCTCCCACAGCCGATCACCCACGTAGACCGCCTCCTCCGGCTGGACACCCAGCTGGCTGAGAGCGGTGAGGAAGGCTTCGCTGTGCGGCTTCGCAACAGGCAACTCGCTCGTGTAGACGGCGACATCGATGTGCCCGTGCAGGTCGTCGCGCATGAACACCTCACGGTGATGCACGCTGGTCCACATCGTGTTGCTGAGCACGCCGATCCGGTAGCCGCGTAGCTGAAGTTCAGCGAGAACATCCTTGGCGTCGGGGTCCGCGTAGGTGTGCGGTGCCCAGAAGTCGAGGTAGCTCCCCAGCGCCCGCAGGTGCCGCGCACCCTTGATGTCGATGCCCTCGTCGAGGAAGAGTTGATCGAGCGCACCCGTGCTCTGCGCGCCGTCCGTCTCACGTTGGATGCGCCAGCGGTCGTCCTCGCGAGCCTTCAACCGATGCGCGAGCGACGACGCGTTCTCCGGGTCGTAGACCTCGGAGTACGCGTACCACTGTGCATAGAGGTCGACGTCGTGCCACGGGGTGAGGGTGCCTCCCCAATCGAACAGCACGGCCCGCACCGACATGTCAGGCTCGCACGATCGCACGGATGCGCTCGGCCATTCCCTCGATCGGGACATCCTCCCGCTCGCCAGTACGCCGGTCCTTGACCTCGACGAAGCCCTCAGCGAGCCGCTTGCCCACGACGACGATGGTCGGGATGCCGAGCAGCTCGGAGTCGTTGAACTTCACGCCTGGCGAGACACCACGGCGATCGTCGAACAGGACCCGCACTCCGCTCGCATCCAGATCGGCCGCCAACTGCTCCGCGGCCTCGAACGGCTCGTCGGACTTGCCGGTCGCGATGAGGTGGATGTCGGCAGGTGCGATCTCGCGCGGCCAGATCAGACCCTTGTCGTCATGGGACTGCTCAGCTATCGCCGCCACAGCACGCGATACACCGATGCCGTATGAGCCCATGGTCACGGTGACGAGTTCGCCCTTCTCGTCGAGGACCTTGAGCCCCAGCGCCTCGGCGTACTTGCGGCCGAGCTGGAAGATATGGCCGATCTCGATGCCGCGTGCCAGGACAAGTGCCCCGCCACAGGACGGGCAGTCATCGCCGTCGCGCACATCGGCAACGTCGATGACGCCGTCGGCGGTGAAGTCGCGGCCCGCGACGAGGTCGTAGACATGCTGACCGGCGCTGTTCGCGCCCGTGATCCAGCGGGTTCCGTCGACGACGCGCGGATCGACAAGGAAGCGAATGCCGGAATCACCCTTCTCCCCCAGCAGTGGCGGCCCGATGTAGCCCTTGACCAGCAGCGGATGGTCCTTGAAGTCGGCTTCCTCGAAGGGACCGACAACGCTGGGGGTCAGCACCGCCTCGAGTCGCTTCATATCGACCTCGCGATCGCCCGGCAGTCCGATCGCCAGCGGTGCCTTGGTGCCATCGGGCTCGGTGACCATGAAGACGACGTTCTTGAGCGTGTCGGCACCCGTCCATGCGCGATCGGCGCGCGCAAGGTCAGCGCGTGTGTTCGAGACCTCGACGAGGGTGTCGATCGTCGGGGTGTTGGGTGTCTGCTCTGCGTGGGCCGCCGGCACTCCGACGTAGTCGACCGCTGCGGGCGTTGGCGTGACGACGGCTTCGACGTTCGCCGCGTAATCGCAGTTGGCACAGCGGACGAACGAGTCCTCGCCTACCTCGGTGGGAGCAAGGAACTCCTCGCTCGCCGACCCGCCCATCGCACCGGACATCGCGGAGACGATGACGAACTCCAGCCCCAGGCGACCGAACGTGGAGATGTAGGAATCGCGGTGGCGCTGGTACGACACCTCAAGACCGGCATCATCGACATCGAACGAGTACGAGTCCTTCATGACGAACTCACGGCCGCGCAGAATGCCCGCGCGCGGACGCGCCTCATCGCGGAACTTCGTCTGGATCTGGTAGATCACCAGCGGCAGGTCCTTGTACGACGAGTACTCGCCCTTGACGAGCAGGGTGAACATCTCCTCGTGCGTCGGGCCGAGCAGGTAGTCGGTGCCCTTGCGGTCCTGGAGGCGGAACAGCGTGTCGCCGTACTCCGTCCAGCGCTGCGTCTGCTCGTACGGCTCACGCGGCAAGAGGGAGGGGAAGTGCACCTCCTGGAAGCCCGCACGGTCCATCTCGTCGCGGACCACCCGCTCGACGTTTCGGTACACCAGGAAGCCGAGCGGCAGCCAGGTGAACACACCGGGAGCGACGCGACGCACATAGCCGCCACGCACGAGCAGCCGATGACTCGGCACCTCCGCGTCAGCCGGGTCGTCACGGAGCGTGCGCAGGAACAGGGTCGACATCCGAAGAATCACGGACCCACTCTATTCGCCCTCCGCCGGGGCCGGATCGACAGCGACATGCCGGCCCCGCACGCTGAG
>CAIVQM010000444.1 GCA_903908025.1 uncultured bacterium | reverse complement strand
GACGACACGGTCGGCGGCCTCGCCTTGACGGTAGATCGCCTCGCCCGACTCGTATCGCTCCGTGACGAGTCGCGCCTCGAGTGAATTCTCGTCGACACCTTCCAGTCCCAGCACGCCGAGATCCACCCCACCGACGGCAAGCCGCTTCTCCCACAGCCGCGAGTACGACGGCGTCGACACCAGCAACTCACTGTGGGATCCGAACGCGACGACGTCCTCGGATACGAAGAGCATCGCGTCCATCGCCGGGACGATGTCGGGGCTTCGAACAGCGACCACCGACAGATCAGTGCTTGCCCCTCGCAACGCAGCGAGCAACGGCATGGCCGCATCCGCATCGGAGAGGGCGATGATGGGTCCGATGAGCAGGACGCGCGGCTCGGCGGCAAGGCCAAGCGCCAACGCGAGCCGCTGCCTCTCATGACCGCTCAGTGCCGCGCCCGTCGGCCCGAGAGACCGCTCAAGCCCGAGCGGTGAGTCGATGAGGCGCCCGAGACCAACGGACTCGAGCAGCCGCGTGATGTCCGCGGCACTGAGATTCGCATCGGCGGCACGCAGATGGGCGGCAACGCTGTCGTTGAAGGCCACCGTGTCCGCCGAGATGTGCAGGACTTCGGGCAACACGCCGGGCCGCCGGATGTCGTGCCCTTCGAGTGTCACCCGCCAGCTGTCCGCGTGCGGTCCGGCAGACAGTGCCGTCAGGACCGCGTCCGGATCCAGTCCCGGTGTTGTGACCAGGCCAACGATGCTGCCCGGGGGGGCGTCGATAACTCCGCCGGTAAGTCGATCAGCGATCGCCGACCCGAGAATCATCGGCGACTCGTCCAACTCCAATGCCGGATCGAGAATCTGGTCAATACGTCGCCTGCTCACCACCGCCATCTGCAGGGAGCGGATCCAGCCCGGGAGCGCCTCCAGACCGCGGACCACGCCTTCGACGTACAGGAGAGCCGCGGCCACGGTAGCGAGACCGCCACCACCGATGAACAGACCGAAGACGACAACAGCCACGAGGCCGGCCAGTCCCGCCGCCTGCGCGCCGGTGAACAGCTGCGTCACCCGGTGAACCTGTTGATGGGTCGTGAGGCGCAGCCGCTCGGCACGGGTCTGGAACCTGGCCTGAGCCCACGACTCCAGATGCAGCCCGGAGATGAGTCGAGCTGCGGTGATCGCCTCGTCAACCGACTCGCCGACGCGGCTGCTGGCACCCAGGCGGGCACGGTCGATGATGAGCAGCTGCGTGCCGACCAGCCGGCGGATCAGCACGAAGAAGATGACCGCGATGGTCATCACCAGCCCCGCACGCCAGTCAATGAACGTGAGCAGGATCAGGCTCTGGATGACGCGGATGACGCCGGGGATGCCCTGCCCGATGGTCTGCTCGAACGCATCATCTATGTGGTCCACATCGCTCGTATGCCGGCTGACGACCGACGAGCGCACGAGCCCGTCCTGGCGGAGCACCTTCGTGTGCAGGAGCGCCTCGAAGATGCGCAGCCGCAATCGGTAGGAGGAGTCGTTCGCCGTGTCGGCAGCACCGAGATGCGACAGGTAGGCAGCGATCAGCTGGAGCACGACGAGTCCGACCAGCATGGCGATGCCGGTCAGGTCCTTGACCCCGGCATCGAGGAGGTTGTGAACCTGCAGCGGGATGACGGCCTGACAGACCAGCACCACGGCGGTGGCCGCGAGAGTGAAGGACAGCAGGCGTCCTGAGCCCTTCAGGTTGGGCCGGTACCAGCGCAGCAGCGAGCTGAACTGGCCTCCCCCGCCGAATAGGGACGCGTCGACGGAAACCTGCTCGGCGCGGGACATGAGGGCAGTGTGGCGGCACGGGGCATACGGATGGTGAACTCAAGGTGGAGGTCAGGTGTCCAAGTCGGGGGACGCGGGTTTGTGGCCCGACTCGAGGGCCCTTACAGTCGCCCGGTGACCAACGCAGAGCAGCAGCCCCCGCACGTTCCTGGCCGACTGGGCTCCGCCAACCGGATCATCACGTTCGTCCTGCTGCCCTTGGCCTTGATCGCCTTCCTCATGGTGACCCTGACATCGGGCAAGGGATCCGCGATCATCTTCGGACTCGGCCTCATCGCCCTGCTCCTCGTGGAGCTCTTCCGGCGGTGGCTCGGCCGAGCCCCCACTGCGTCGGATGTCTACAAGGATGCCGCCGCGTCGCTGACGCTCTCCGTCATCCTCAACATCG
>CAIVQM010000443.1 GCA_903908025.1 uncultured bacterium | reverse complement strand
GGCTGAGGAACGAGTAGATGACGATGATCACCATCGGGCCAAGAACCAGCGCCACGAGATAGGCGATGCCGGGAATGCCGACCCACCAGGATCCCTGTCCCGCGGTACGCGCTTCGACGCTCTTCGGCGCCTTCTCCTGTGTTGTCACGCGTCGGCCAGAACCCGCAGGGACTCGGGGAGGAAGATCGGCTGAACTCGCGCACCCACACCCGGCGGCCGGGCTCCATGTGACGGGATCCGAACGGTGAGCCGGTTGGGCCCGAGTTCGACATCGACGTGAATGTCACCGCCCACGAACGTGACCTCCGACACGACACCCGCCCCGTCCACGGCCTCTGAAAGGGAGATGTTCTCCGGCCGTATCGCCACCGTGACGGCGCCCGTCTCCGGCGCCTCGGGGTTGGCCAGCGCCTGTGCGTCGATGAGGCCCAGTCCGTCGATCGACAGCGAATGCCCATCCCGCTGCGCGGTGACGAGATTCGCCTCGCCGATGAAGTCAGCTACGAACGCGGTACGCGGACGCAGGTAGACCTCCTCCGGGTTGCCGAACTGCACGATCCGGCCCGAGTCGAACACAGCGACCTGGTCGCCCATGGCCATCGCCTCGCCCTGGTCATGCGTGACGAGGACGAAGGTGATCGACGTCTCGCGCTGAAGGCGCTTGAGCTCGGACTGCATACCGCGACGAAGCTTGAGGTCCAGTGCAGAGAGCGGCTCGTCGAGCAGCAGCACCTCGGGGTCCTTCGCCAACGCACGCGCCAAAGCCACGCGCTGCTGCTGACCGCCAGACAACTGCGACGGCTTGCGTGAGCCCAGCCCGGACAGTCGCACCATGTCGAGGGACTCCCCAACGCGCCGCTCGATATCGGCCTTGGAGACCTTGTCCATCTGCAGGCCGAACGCGATGTTCTGCGCGACCGTCATATGCGGGAACAGTGCGTACGACTGGAAGACGGTGTTGACGCGACGCTTCCACACCGGAACGTGATCGATTCGATCACCGCGGAGTCGGATCTCACCCGCGTCCGGTGTCTCCAGCCCGGCAATGCACCGAAGCAGCGTTGTCTTCCCACACCCCGACGGACCCAGCAGGACGATGAACGAACCGTCTGCGACCTCAAGACTCACATCGTCAAGCGCCCTGACCTCGCCACCCTCAGGAGTCGCGAACGCCTTGGTGACGTTGGCGATGCTCAACGCTGGTCCTGGTGTCACGCATCCTCCAGAAGTGCTTGACGGGGTCGTCGAAGAGTCGCAGACTAACAACGTTAGGAAGGGCCTGGGAAGGTCCTTTACGCATTTGTAACCTGAATCCTCGATCTGCCCCTTATGAGGAGTTTCATGCCTCGAGTAGGTAACGCTGCCGTCACGCGCCCCCATGCGCGGCCCGGCGTGACGCGTGACCGGATCGGCGAGGCGGCGCTGCTCATCCTCGACGGTGCGTCCGACGAGTCGGCGCTGACCATGCGCAGCTTGGGGAGCGCCCTTGGCGTCCAGGCGCCATCGCTCTACGCGCACGTGAGCGGTATCGACGATGTCATCGACCTGGTGCACGAGCGCATCAACGCTTCGATTGACCTGTCGGTCCTTGAGGCACCTGACCCGCTGACCGGTTTGAGGCGGTTCGGCCACCTCTACCGAGCGGCATACGGGCGACACCCCGTCGCGACCACGATGATCGTCACCCTGCCCATCAACTCCGGCCACGCCCTCGTCGTCTACGAGGTCGTCGCAGCCTGTCTGGTCCGCGCCGGCGTGCCGACCGACCGGGTGATGCCTCTCATGGCGCTCCTCGACAGCATCGCCCTCGGATCCGCTATCGAGCCCTTCGCCGAGGGGTTCGTGGGACCCAGCGCGACCTATCGACCTGACTATCCAACGCTGGCCCAGGCCCTGCGGCATCGACGCCGACGGCACATCGACGACGACGGCTTCTCCCTCGGGATGGATGCCTTCATCGACGCCGTCACCTCCTGCACTGGGGCGACCTGACCCGCATCACGCCCGGGGAATCCGCACCGCCCGGGAAATCCGCACCGCCCGGGAGAAATCCGCAAAGAACGGGGTCCGCAGGCCCACCCTCACCCGTTTCTCCCGGAGTCCGGGAGAAACGGGTGATCATCGCGGCGCTGAGGGGCGTTCTTGCCGACTTCTCCCGGTCGGACGCCCATTTTCCCCCGCCGAAGGCCCGGCTTGTTGGCATGGGACCGAATGCTGCCCGTTCCGTCACAACGCCGCCGCTATGTGACGCCAGCGGCAGCATTCGCGCCTGATGGCGTGCCACGGGGATACTTGTGCGGTGCCCAGCCCCCTCATCATCCGACCCGCAGCCGAGCCCGAATACGACGAGATCGGCGAACTCTGCGTCGATTCGTACGCCACAGCG
>CAIVQM010000442.1 GCA_903908025.1 uncultured bacterium | reverse complement strand
GGAAGGGGGCCGCGATTGCCATGGTCTTGCCTTTCTGCCGGGGAAACTGCTGAGATGTCGTTTCGAACGTCTGTTCGATCGAACACCTGTACGATTTGTAGCACAGCACGGGCGACACGTCCAGCACGACATTCGAACATATGTTTGAAATTGTGAGGAAGAATCGCTACCGTGACGACACGAACACTCGCACCGGGGTCTGACACCCGGCTGGGAGCCGAGGCCGCACCGCGGTCCGGGGAAGAGGGGATGCAGCCGTGGCCGCACGAGTAAGCGAACTGCCGGACGGGCCTGTCGACGAGACCGGCCTGACGCCGCGCCAGCGGGCGATCCTGGCCATGATCCGCGACACCGTCGAGACCCGCGGCTATCCCCCGAGCGTCCGCGAGATCGGTGAGGGGGTCGGCCTCACCTCCCCCAGCAGCGTTGCCCACCAGCTCGGCACCCTCGAGCGGATGGGCTACCTGCGCCGCGACCCGAACCGCCCCCGCGCCCTCGTGGTGGCCGACCTCGGCGATCACTCGGTTGCCGAGTCAGCCCCCACGAAGCGCGCCGGGCTGCGGGCCGTCGAGACCGTCGACCCCGATATCCACCGCCCCGAGGCGGCCTACGTCCCCGTCGTCGGCCGCATTGCTGCCGGTGGCCCGATCCTGGCCGAGCAGGAGGTCGAGGCCGTCTTCCCGCTTCCCCGCGACCTGGTCGGCGACGGCGAGCTGTTCATGCTCAAGGTCGTGGGCGATTCGATGATCGATGCCGCCATCTGCGACGGCGACTGGGTCGTCGTGCGCCAGCAGAACACCGCCGAGAACGGCGACATCGTCGCGGCCCTGATCGACGACGAGGCCACCGTCAAGACCTTCAAGCGTCGCGACGGCCATGTCTGGCTGATGCCGCACAACCCGGCGTATGCCCCGATCCTCGGCGACCACGCCACGGTGATGGGCAAGGTCGTCACGGTGCTGCGCAAGCTCTGACCTGCTGTGAGGCACCATTGATGGGTGCGCCCGCCCCTACTGCTCGTTGTCGCCGCTCTCGCATTGAGTGCCTGCGCGCCCATGGCTCAGGGGGCGGAGGGCACGCGTTCCCCCGTCACATCACAAGCCCCGTCTGTTTCGAAGGTCCCATCCCCTGTGGCTGAGCCATCACTGTCGGCGTCACCCCGCCCGACGCCGACACCCTCCCTCGCGGCGTCGGTCCTGCCCTCGCCCTCACCGACTCCCCCGGCGAATGCGGCCGTCCTCGGGGGGCCTGCGCCGGTCGGCTCGTTCGTCCTCGGCGACTCGGTGATCCTGTCGCCGCGTGTCGCGCCCGTGCTCTCCGCCTATGGCTACCCGGTGGTCGGCCTCGTCGGCCAAGGCGCGAGCGAGACCTACCTGCGCACCCACCTGTCGAGCCCGGCCGCGCAGGAAGCACCCGCGTGGGTCATCGAGCTCGGCACCAACAACCGTGGCGATGCAACGACGGTGGCGCAGATTGAGGGCTGGATCGACCTGATCGATTCACTCCGCACGCCCGGTGCCAAGCAGAAGGTCTTCTGGGTGACCCCGCATCGCCCCGCGGCCTACCGCGGCGGCTCGTCGGAGTACACCCTCGAAGCCGTCAATCTCGAGCTCGCCCGCGTGGCCGGCGAGCACCGCTGGCTGCGCCTGATCGACTTCGACGCGATCGCGGCCGCCAACCCCACGTGGTTCGACGAGGACAATGCGATGCACCTGCACCCGGATGAGGAGGGTCAGGCCGCTCTCGTCGCGCTGATCGTGGGCGAGGATCCGGTGGCGGCCTCGGAGCCGGCACCCATCATCACCGCCACGCCGACGGCGCAGCCCGAGGTCGTCGAGCCGAGCGAGCTGCCGGTGTTCGACAACAGCGTGCAGTAGCTGGTCACAGCTAGGACGGCCACCGCTCTACTCGTAGGCCGGTCACAGCAGCTATGCGGTCGAAGTCGGCATCATCGTGAATGACAACAACATCGCCTTGGCGAAGTGCGACAGCGGCGACAAGGCAATCGACCATCGAACGAATTGTGTGTCCGACCGCTCGCACATCACGATAGATGCGCGCCGCCGCTCGGAAGTCAGCATGCGAATCAATCGCCAATGACGGCATGCTGTCGAGCAACCTTTCCACCGAAACAACTCCGGCGCGAGGCACCCCCGCGAGCAATTCCATGGCGATCGGCTCCGCCGTCACCAACTTCTCCGTCGACCGCATAGACGACAACCGATTCGTCAGTTCATCCGACACGCCCCGAAGGTGGTTGATCCAAACGGAGGAGTCCACAAGATACGCCGTCACAATTCCACTGCCCCCATGCCAGCCCGCATCTCATCCAGGTCGCCTTCCCAGCCGACTCCCTTCGTTGCCAGGATGGCCGCAACCCCATCCGATGAGGCCAGAAGTCGACGGAGCGCCAACTCGACAGCGCTTCGCTTGGTGGGCAGGTCGTACCTGCGCATGCACTCTCCGATGAGGTCGTCATCGATGTCGATATTCGTTCTACTCATACACCTACGATACACATCCATGGTGTATTCGCTAGTCGCTAACCGCCAGATCGTCGCGTAGCCGCTCGAGGGCACCGATCACCGTCGCGCGATCGGTGGTGTACCAGAACGGCGGCAGGCTGTCGCGGAGCGCGCGGGAGTAGCCAGCGGTCGCCAGCCGCGAGTCGAGTACAGCGACGACGCCGCGATCCTCGGTGCCACGGATGAGCCGGCCGGCACCCTGCGCGAGCAGCAGGCCCGCTCGCGGGACGGAGACGGCCCGGAAGCCTGAGCCGCCCGCCTCGTCGACTGCCTTCTGCCGTGCCGCGAGCAGCGGATCATCGGGGCGTGGGAACGGAATGC
>CAIVQM010000441.1 GCA_903908025.1 uncultured bacterium | reverse complement strand
CGGGCCACTCAGCAGTTCGGCTTACTTCTCGACGATGGCGAGCACGTCGCGCGCGGAGAGGAGCAGGTACTCCTCGCCGTTGTACTTCACCTCGGTGCCGCCGTACTTGCTGTAGATGACGGTGTCGCCGACGGCGATGTCGAGCGGGATGCGCTTGACGCCATCCTCGTCGAAACGGCCGGGGCCGACGGCCAGGACCTTGCCCTCCTGGGGCTTCTCCTTGGCGGTGTCGGGAATGACGAGGCCGGAAGCAGTGGTCTGCTCGGCGTCGAGGGTCTGGACCAGAATGCGGTCCTCGAGCGGCTTGATGGAGACCGACACGGTTACATCCTCCGGGCTGTCGATGGGCCGCCTCAAGGGACGGCGATCGGCTGGGTCAGGTGCCCTGATGGGCTGGCAGTCCCCGGTGGGGAGTGCCAGACATGACAGTACGCAGGGATTAGCACTCCGTCAAGTCGAGTGCCAGCCCACCAGCCGCCCCCAGCGCGCACAATGTCCCCGTGACAGATGCGGACGGGCGACGGAGGATCGCCCAGTGGCTGTCCTCCCCCCTGGCCCGGGAGCCGCTCCACCATGCCGTCCAAACCGCCGCTGAACACCCCGGCGATCCGCTCGCCGCAGCGGCCGCCCTACGGCGACAGTGCCCGGACATCGAGCCACCCCAGGCCGCTGCCGTCCTGGAGCAGGCCCACCTGCGCCGCCTTGCGGACGAGCGGTACGGACTGACGGGCGACCTGCTGCTCACCCGCGACGGGCTCGAGCAGGCGACGCGGCCCGCGGTCGCGGCCCGACGGGCGGGCATCCTTGCGCGCGGTGGGGCGCGTCGCGTCCTTGACCTGACCGGCGGCCTGGGCCTGGATGACATCGCCTTCTCCGATGCGGGTCTCACGGTCACCACCATCGAGCGCGATCCCGTGACCGCCGTCCTGCTAGCACACAACTGCCCCGCCGCCCGGGTCATCGAGGCCGATGCCACGGAGCCGAAGCTGCTGGCGACGCTCCTCGCAGACCTCGGTCCCGATGATGTCGTGTTCGTAGATCCCGCTCGCCGCGACCCGGCTGGCCCTCGGGATGCCCTATCGGGTCGCGCTCGCCCCGAGCGCGACCCGGGCAAATGGTCGCCCCCGTGGCCGTTCGTGCTCGACGTCCCGCATGGCCGCATCGTCGCCAAGGTGGCACCCGGCTTCAGCCCTCCGGCCGACTGGCACGCGGAGTGGACGAGCGTCGACCGCACGCTCGTGGAATGCACGGTTTACTCGTGGGCAGCCTTCGACGCCCAACGACGGGCCGTGCTGCTGACGCGGGGATTGCTGACCGTCCTCAATGCCGAACCGGGTGCGCTGCCACTGGCGATCGCTGCCCGGCCGGCGGCCTGGCTCCACGAGCCCGACCCCGCCGTCGTGCGCGCTGGAGCCATCTCCGCGCTCGCCACACTCGACTCGGACATCACACTCTTCGACGCGGACAGCAGCTGGTTGACCGGCAACGTGCCCTCGTCGACCCCCGCACTCCGCAGCTTCTACCTGGTCGAGGAACTCGTTGGCAGCACACGGCAGCAGCGGCGACAACTGGCGGACCGCGGGGTGCGTCGCGCCACCGTCAAGTCACGCGACGTCGACGTACAGCCGCGCGGGGTGCTCCGGGACCTCGGGCTCGCGGAGGGTCCCGAGCATGTGCTCGTGCTGACCCGCCGTGCGGGTCGGGTGGTCACCCTGCTTGCTGAGCCAGCAGCTGCGCGATCCGACTGATCGCCCCGGCATCGGTGCCGCAGCAGCCGCCTACCGCACGAGCGCCGCTGTCTATCCAGTCGCGCACCAGCTGATCAGGGAAAGCACCCAGTGGGCCTTCGGTCACCACTCCATGCCACTCGCCGTCCGACGCATCCCATTCACCGCCAGCATTCGGGTACACCACGATGGGCAGATCGCATGCCGACTGGATGCGCTGCACGAGGCCGGTCACATGTCGCGGGTCCGTGCAGTTGATCCCGACAGCCACGACCGACGGAGCTGATGCGGCCACCGCTGCCGCCTCCTCGATCCGCTGGCCAGCGCACACGTGCGCATCGTCCAAGGCAGAGAACGTCAACCAGGCCGGGAGGCCCGGATGATCGGCCAGCACATCGACGAGGGCCTGAGCCTCCACGACATCGGGGATCGTCTCGACAGCGAGCAGGTCGGGTCCGCTCGAGACGAGCACGTCCATGCGCTCGCGGTGGAAGTCGACGAGCTGCCGGTGCGTGCGGCCGTAGTTGCCTCGGTATTCCGAACCGTCATGAAGGATCGCCCCATACGGCCCGACGCTCGCCGCCACGCGCGTCGAACTCCCGGGCACGGCCTCAACAGCGGCGCGAGCGGCTACCGTGGCCGCCTGCAAAGCCG
>CAIVQM010000440.1 GCA_903908025.1 uncultured bacterium | reverse complement strand
TTCAACATCGGACAGCAGCACAAGTGCATCGGCCTGCACCACATGCGCAACGAGCGCAGCCAGCCGGTCATTGTCGCCGAATCGGATCTCATCGGTGGCGACCGTGTCGTTCTCGTTGACGATGGGCACGACACCGAGGTCGAGCAGCCGGAACAGCGTGCGCTGCGCATTGCGGTAGTTGCTTCGACGGATGACGTCGTCGGCAGTGACGAGCACCTGCCCGACCGTGAGACCGAACTCCCCGAACGCCGCGCTGTACTGGGCGAGCAGCATCCCCTGCCCGACGGAGGCCGCTGCCTGCTGGGTCGCGAGGTCACGGGGCCGGCGCTTGAGCCCGAGCCGCGGGAATCCCGCGGCGATGGCGCCACTCGACACCAGCACGACCTGATGCCCAGCCGTCCGGCGCGCAGCGATCTGCGTGACAAGTTCCTGGATCCGCTCCACGTCCAGGCCACCGCCGGGTCGCGTGAGCGATGACGAGCCGACCTTGACGACGATCCGGTGCGCCCCGGCGATCTCGGCGCGCACATCTGAGGTCATGACCCGCCGCCGGGAAGCTCGTCCAATCGCGCATCGAGGCGAACATCAGTACCGCGGGGTCCGGCGTGCGGCGCATCACCGGCCATGATCGAGGGGTACCAGTCGAAGACCACGGCATCGTCGCCGCCGATCATCACAGTCGAGCCAGGCACGGCCCCCAAGCCGATGAGCTCCTCCTCGAGACCCAGTCGCGCAAGTCGATCCGCCAGGTATCCGACCGCCTCATCGTTGCTGAAGTCGGTCTGACGAACCCAGCGCTCGGGGCGGTCGCCACGAACGCGATACCCCTCGGGCTCGACCGTGACGGTGAAGCCCGCGTCGTCGACCGCCTTCGGCTTCAGGATGGGCCGCAGCGTCTCGTCGGGCGCCGCTGCCGCACGCGCCGCAAGGACCTTCTCTGCCATCGCGAACGAGAGCGCACGCAACCCCTCGTGCGTCGCTGCCGAGATCTCGAAGACCTGGTAGCCGCGCTCCTCGAGGATCGGCTTGACCATCTCGGCGAGCACGCGTGCGTCGGGGACGTCGATCTTGTTGAGGGCCACCATGCGGGGTCGGTCCTCAAGACCGCCGTACAGCGCAAGCTCGTTCTCGATCGTGTCGAGATCGTCGATCGGATCGCGACCCGGATCGATGGTGGCGCAGTCGAGCACGTGCACCAGCACACTGCATCGCTCGACGTGGCGCAGGAATTCCAGGCCCAGACCCTTGCCCTGACTCGCGCCGGGGATCAGCCCGGGCACGTCGGCGACCGTGTAGACGACCTCACCGGCTGTGACGACACCGAGGTTCGGGACCAGCGTCGTGAACGGATAGTCCGCGATCTTGGGACGGGCCGCCGACATCGCCGCGACGACGCTCGACTTGCCCGCGCTGGGGAACCCAACGAGGGCTACGTCGGCCACCAGCTTGAGTTCGAGCACGACATCGCGCTGCTCCGCGGGTTCACCTAGTAGCGCGAAACCCGGAGCCTTGCGGCGCGGCGAAGCCAGGGCCGCATTGCCAAGGCCACCGCGGCCACCACGAGCAATCACGTAGGTTGCGCCAGCGCCGATGAGGTCGGCGAGCACCTGGCCGCCGGGAGTGCGAACGATCGTGCCGCTGGGCACCTTCAGGATCACATCGGCGGCCTTGGCGCCATGGCGGTGGTCGCCCGCCCCGGGCTTTCCGTTGAATGCCTTGCGGTGCGGCCCCCGATGGAACTCCAGCAGCGTGGTGACACTCGGGTCAACGACGGCGACGACGTCGCCGCCACTACCCCCGTTACCCCCGTCCGGGCCACCGAGCGGCTTGAACTTCTCGCGCATGACCGAGGCGCAGCCGTTGCCACCGTCGCCCGCCTGCGCATGCAGCGTGACCTGATCGACGAAGGTTGCCATGGCCGGTTCGTTCCTTCCGTGGTGCGAATGCGAAGAGGCGGGCCCGAAGGCCCGCCTCTTCGATGTCTGTCGAGCCCGCTCGGCTACTCGCCGGCGACGATGTTGACGACTCGGCGACCACGGTGGGTGCCGAACTCGACCTTCCCGGCCGCCAAGGCGAACAGGGTGTCGTCGCCGCCACGGCCGACGTTGTCGCCCGGGTGGAAGTGAGTGCCGCGCTGGCGCACGATGATCTCGCCGGCGTTGACCTCTTGGCCGCCGAAACGCTTGACGCCGAGGCGCTGGGCATTCGAGTCGCGACCGTTACGGGTGCTGGATGCGCCCTTCTTGTGTGCCATCTAGTTCACTTCCCCGGCTTGATGTCAGTGACCTTGACCGCAGTGAGCTCCTGGCGATGCCCCTGGCGACGGCGGTAGCCGGTCTTGTTCTTGTACTTCAGAATGTCGATCTTGGGGCCGCGGTGGTGATCCACGATCTCGGCCGTCACGGTGGCCTTGGCCAGCACGTTCGGGTCGGACGTGACGGCAGCACCGTCGACGAGCAGCAGCACCGGCAGAGCCAGCGACGCGCCCGGCTCACCGACCTGGCGGTCCATCACAACAACATCGCCGACTGCGACCTTCTCTTGCCGGCCGCCGGCGCGAACAATGGCGTACACCACGAACTCCTGTCGTAAGGGACGCACCCGGAGACATCAGCCCCGAGGCACAAGGTCCAAGGATAGGGATGACCCTCCTCGAGGGTCAAACCGCCCCCTTAGGCGTCCGGGTCTTGGGGGTCTTCCGTCGTCATTTCGATGGCCTCGATGGGCTCGATATCCTCATGGAGGACCGCACCCGCCTCGATCGCCGCTTCGACTTCCTCGATCACGTCGAGTTCGATCTCGCCGGACTCTGTGACCTCGGTCACGTCATCGTGGGTGGCCAAGGCGCGGGCCGCAACGTCCGCCGGGTCGACCGCATTGGCCGGCCGGCGGTACTTCGGCGAGGCATCAGCGTGGTCGTGGTCGGAGTGCAGCGACACCCGGATACCGCGACCGCTGCAGTGCTCGCAGGTCTCCGAGAAGGACTCGATCAGGCCGGAGCCGATGCGCTTGCGCGTCATCTGCACGAGCCCGAGCGATGTCACCTCAGCAACCTGATGCTTGGTGCGATCGCGACCCAGGCACTCCACCAGACGGCGCAGCACCAGATCGCGGTTGCTCTCCAGCACCATGTCGATGAAGTCGACGACGATGATGCCGCCGATATCGCGCAGCCGCAGCTGGCGGACGATCTCCTCGGCCGCCTCGATGTTGTTGCGCGTCACGGTCTGCTCGAGGTTGCCGCCCGAACCGGTGAACTTGCCCGTGTTGACGTCGACGACGGTCATCGCCTCGGTGCGGTCGATCACGAGAGAGCCACCGGAAGGCAGGTAGACCTTGCGATCCAATGCCTTCATCAACTGCTCGTCGACCCGGTACTCCGTGAACAGATCGCTCGTGCCCACCCAGTGCTCAAGTCGATCCGCGAGATCAGGGGCAACCGCGCCGATGTAGGCGCTGAGTGCGGTCCACGCCGTGTCCCCCGAGACGACGAGAGTGTTCACGTCCTCATTGAAGATGTCCCGGACGACCTTGATGGCCAGGTCGGGCTCGCTGTAGAGCAGGCTCGGAGGCGCCGCCGACTTCGCGGCCGCGCTGATGTCCTGCCACTGGGCGGTCAGCCGAGCGACGTCGAGTTCGAGCGCCTCCTCGGGAGCACCCTCGGCCGCCGTGCGCACGATGACGCCGGCATCCTCGGGCATAACCCGCTTGAGGATGCCCTTGAGTCGACTGCGCTCCGTGTCAGGCAGCTTGCGGCTGATTCCGGTCATCGAGCCGTCCGGCACGAACACCAGGAATCGGCCCGGCAGTGAGATCTGGCTCGTCAGGCGGGAACCCTTCTGCCCCACCGGGTCCTTGGTGACCTGGACGAGGACGGGATCGCCGGACTTCAGCGCGAACTCGATGCGCTTCGGCTGCCCCTCGAGCCCTGCGGCGTCCCAGTTGACCTCGCCCGCGTAGAGCACCGCATTGCGGCCGCGACCGATGTCGACGAATGCGGCCTCCATGCTCGGCAGCACGTTCTGCACGCGACCGAGGTACACATTGCCCACCATCGACGAGGACGAGCCACGCGTGACGTAGTGCTCGACGAGAACGCCGTCCTCGAGGACCGCGATCTGCGTGCGATCGCCCTTCTGCCGCACGGCCATGATCCGGTTGACGGATTCACGTCGCGCCAGGAACTCGGCCTCGGTCAGGATCGGTGCACGTCGGCGACCGGCCTCCCGGCCCTCCCGACGACGCTGCTTCTTGGCCTCCAGACGCGTAGAGCCACGCAGGCTGGTGACGTCGTCACTGCCCTTCTCCCCCGCGCCACTGCCACCGCGCGAGCGGGGCTCGCGCACGCGGACCACGGTGTTGGGCGGGTCATCGGGTGAGCCGTCCGGCTCGCCATCAGCACCGCGACGCCGACGACGCCGACGCCGCTTGCCCGCAGGGCTGTCCCCGTCATCATCCGACTCAGCTGAGTCGTCCTCGCCGTCCTCCTCAGTCGCGGAGGTCGAGGCGTCGCCATCGTCCTCACCGGTGCGGCGCTTGCGGCCACGGCCGCCACGGCGGCGGCGGCGACGACGTGCGCCGTCCTCCCCACCCTCGTCATCGTCCGCCTCGGGACCCGCGTCGGACCCGGCCTCAGGCTCGACGGCCGACTCGGCTTCCACCGCGCTCGGTGCCGTCGCCTTGCGGCGGGTGCGCTTGGCCGGCTTGGCGGGGGCGTCGGAGTCAGGTGCATCAGCCGCCGGTGCCTGGAAGACGGGGGCGACGAATGCCGGTGCCGCCATCCGGGTGCCCGTGGCGTCCGAAGGCTCGGACGCCTCGGCCGTGCTGGCAGCGGCCTTCCTCGTGGACTTGCGGACCGCCTTCTTGACCGGCTGTGCGGCCTCGGGGGTCACCTCGGGGGCAGTCGGCGCGGCGGCCTTCTTGGTGGTCTTGCGGACCGCCTTCTTGACCGGCTTGTCGGCCGCCTTTGCATCGGGGGCGGCCGTGTCGGCCGCCGCCACCACGGGAGGACCTGCGGGTCGGCTGGCCGCCCGGCGGCGAACGCGCTTGACGTCCGCTCCGGTGGTGCCGTCTGTGCTCGTGCTGTTCTCGTCGACCATGTGGTCGTGCTCCTTAGCGGTGCACTCGCCGGCTCTCGCCTGACCGTGCACATCTCTCGTGCGAGGTGTCGGTCATTCCGCACCTCGTCAAGCCTTCAGATGTGCGGTGCGAGGATCGCGCGTGAGGCGCGGCAGAACTCGCTCCGCCGGCGCCGTTCCCTGGTTGTCCGCCATGGTGGCGGGTGATGGTCTACCCGGCCCGGTCAGGGGCGAACGGGTCGACCACCGAGGTCCCGGCCTCGTCGAGTGGCCCCTGTGCCAGCCGGGTCACCCGTGGGGGCTTCGGCGGCACGAGGTCAGCCACGCGACTCAGCGCGGAGAGAACGTCGTCGGGTCGAACGGACGGGGTTCCGTGCCGGACGACCAAGGTGAGTATCGCACAGTCGTCTGCCGGGCCCGCGTCCGCCGCGCATTCCGCCACGATCACGGCACTTCGGGCATCGAAGGTGCGGCGGCCGTTCTTGGTCATCCGGTCGACCAGCACCTCGGTCTCGGCCAGCAGCAGGGCCACCGCCCGCCCGGCCTCGGCACGGCTCACTCCGGGCAGTTCGACCCGCCAGACGCTTGCCTCCAGCCGGTTGGCGAAGTCGGAGGTGCGCGCCTCGACCACCTCGACCACGTCGAGGCCCGGAGGCAGGGCGGCATCGAGGGCCGCCCGCACCGCATCCGGATTGCATGCCTGGGCCACCCCGATCTCGACGTACTCGGCCTCACTGGCCACGCCTGTGGGGGCGGAATTGGCGTAGGAGACCTTGGGGTGCGGCGAGAAGCCCGCGCTGTAGGCCATCGGGATGTCCGCGCGCCGGAGGGCTCGTTCCAGTGCCCGCTGGAAGTCGCGATGGCTCGAGAACCTCAGCC
>CAIVQM010000439.1 GCA_903908025.1 uncultured bacterium | reverse complement strand
TCTCCGCGCTGTTGCGAGCCGTGCGCGAAAGCGACCATAGGGCGTACGTCGGAGCCGCGGACTCGACCTCGCCCGCGTAGCCGAGGATGGTCACGAGCAGGTGCGCCTTGTCTGCACCGAGCATCCCGCCGGCGACGGCCGGACCGACCGCAGCGTTCGACGAGCCGATCTGCTCACTGCGCCACGCCAGGCGCTCGAATGGCATCACGGAGCGGGCCCGGGCCACCAGCCCGCGGTTGCTCATGGCGCGCAGGTTCGGGCGCTCGTTGCGCAGCCGGTCCGCGATCGCCGCATCCTCGTCGGCCCCCTCAAACTTCGAGGTCGTCAGGACCCATCCCGCACGGGCCGGAGCGGCAGCAGAGAGTGCCTCGTTATCGTCGGTGGCCGACGGGACGTGTGCGGGTGCACCCGGGGAGTTGAAGAAGATCGTGTCGATGATGTCGGCGGACATGCCCTTGCGGATACCCAGTACGCGCACGGAGCTCTGGTTGACATACAGGTAGCCGTAGAAGAAGCCCGCGACCGAGGACGGCTCGGAGAGCTCATCGGCCGTAAAGCAGACGTCCTCGACATAGCCGGACGCCCAGCCCGGGAGCACGTTGGGGATCCAGCACATCGTCGCGCCCAGGGGGGTGATCGGGTCCGCCATGACGTCGGCCGCGTTGAGCCGAGTGAAGACGGGGAACCGGGTGCTGGGGTCGGTGTCGGTGAGCCAGGCCTTCTCAGACATGTGGGCGTCCATTCATTTCAAGGGTTGTGACGGTGGAAGTGTGCCACCCCGAGCGGCGCCCGGCCACCCACTTAGTGGAGGAGACGCCCACAAACCCCATTCTGCCTGCTAGCGGGGGCCGAGAACCGACTCCCCGGCCAGCAGCCGCCGAACGCTCTCGTGGGCGTGCTGGACGGCGATCTCGTTCCGCCCGATGATCATGTGCTTGTCCGCGAGGGATGGCAGGCCGTTCTGGACGTCGGTCTGAGCGGTGTAGTCCTCGTCCCGGAAGGCCGCGAAGAACCACTCGGCCGTCTTCTGCGCCTCGGCGATCTCCTCAGCCGTGGTCGGCGGGGTGCGCAGAAGGGTCGCCTGCCAGGTCATCGACTCCCCCCATGAGTCGCCGGGCAGGATGATCGAGATGACGGTGCGCTCGCGCCAACCGCCAGCGATCGACATGCCCGGGAAGACCCAGTAGACCAGCCCCATCGCTGCGGCCGGGTCCCACTCATCACGTGGCCTGTCCATCATGGCGTCGAGGCTCTTGAGCGCGAAGACGTTGCGCACATGCGGACCGAACCGGTCATGGGTCATCCGGTTGGTGTGGTTGGTGAGCGCGACCGTGTTGGGGTGCAGCGCACCGAAGTGGTAGCCCTCGAGGTAGCCGTCGAGGGTGACCTTCCAATTGGGGCCGGCGAGCTCCTTCGTCATGAAGTGCGTGCACTTGTCGAGCTCAAGGGCCTCGAGATACGGCAGGGCATCGCCGAGCCACGTGTCGAGTTCCAGCGGCCGACCCGCCGTGAGGCCCACGAAGATGATGCCGGCCCGCTCCTCGCATGGCAGGCGGACGAGGCTGTAGTCATCGGGATCGACGGGGCCGAACGTGTCCTCCCCCGGCACTCCGATGAGTCGTCCGTCGGTGTCATACGTCCACGCGTGGTACGAGCAGCTGAACCGTCGAGCATTGCCGCATCCGCCGGTCACGAGCTTCATCGCACGGTGCCGGCACACGTTGAGCATGGCGTTCATCTGCCCGTCCTTGCCGCGGACGAGGACGATCTCGCGGCCAACGACGCGCATGGCCTTGTAGTCGCCCACCCCAGCAAGCTCCGCCGACGTGCACACCGGCAGGGGGATCTGATGGAAGATCTCCTTGACCTCCCGCTCCCACAGGTCCTCGTCGAGGTAGTCGGAGATGGGGATCTCCAGCTGCTCGGGCGCCATATCGGTCGTCTCGTTGCGCAGGTGCGACACCAGCCGGTCAACGATCGCCAGGGCCTCGTCACGGCTCATCGCCGTGTGCGCGCCGGGCAGGTACTGGGGAACGGTGTCGGTCATGGTGTCCTCGTCGTCTGCGACCGCCGGAGTCGGCCATTCATCTAGATGACTTTAGTTGGTCAGGATGCCGGTGTGAAGGTGCTGGTGCTCGTTGATCGAGCGCACCCGCCGAACGTCGCCCTTGACCGCGACCGTGCTGATCGAGCAGTGGTTGGGCAGGAAGAACATGTCCTCCTGAACGCCGAGGATCGAACCGAGAAAGGCGTTGATGACGCCGCCGTGGCTGACGAGAACGATGTGCTGGCCCACATGCTCTGCGAGCAGTCGGTCGATCGCCGTCAGAACGCGCAGGCGGAACTCGGCCGAACCCTCCGAGAAGAACATGTGGTCCCACATCACTTCGCGCCGGAACAAGTCCTCCCGACGCTTCCATTCGGCCGGCTCGACCAGCGTCTGCGGATCCACGCCGTCGGGGATGTCGCGATACGAGTCAATCTCCGCCAGCTCCGCCCGCACGATCGGTACGATGCCGTGCGGCGATGCCACGATCTGCGCCGTCTGCATCGCCCGACGCATCGTGCTGCAGGCAATGACGTCGACGTCCTCCTCACCGAGAATCGCGGCAAGCGCCATAGCCTGCGTGCGACCCAGGCCGGAAAGCGGCGGGTCCTCCCAATCGTCTGCCACGAACACATCCGAGACGGGATAGTCCTGCTGCGCATGCCGCACCAACGTGATGCGCGTGACGCCCTCCTCCAGCAGGAGGAACGGCTCGCGCACCGAGAAGGGCGGCTCCGGTGGGGTCGGTGGCGGCTTGACCGTCACGCGGTCCCTACGACCTTGACCACACCCGTCGAGCCGTCAACCTCGACGAGTGTCCCCGATGGCAGCTTGTGCCCGGCTCCCGACAGGGAAACGACGCACGGGACGCCGAGTTCACGACTGACGATGACCGAGTGGCTGCCGGGCGCGCCGATCTCGCAGATCACCGCGCTGGCGATCATGAACAGCGGTACCCACGAGGGATCGGTGGTCGTGCAGACGAGGATCTCTCCCGGCTGCAGATCGTCGGCCTGCGACATGTCGGCGATGACCCGAGTTCGCGCCGTGATCGTGCCCGGTGAACCAGCCACACCCTTCAGCACCGCGCCCGCGACCTCAGCGTCGCCCGAGATCCGGCGCTCGCGCCTGGGCCAGGTGCTGATCGGCGGGATCGCCTCGCCGTGCATGACAACGTACGGCGGGTCGAGCTCGCACAGTTCGGCCCAGTCGCGGCTGCGCTGAGCCAGAGCCTGCTTCCACCCGGCCGGACTGACCAGGAACTCGTCGAGCTCGCTGTCGAGCAGCTGGAAGATGTCCAGTTGGCTCTCGATGACGCCGCGCTCCACCATCCGGCGACCAAGCTCACGGAAGGCGAGCTTGGGCTCCTGAATCAGCATGACGCTCGCGTTCTTGCCACCCTCACGCTGACGGAAGGAGGCCTGGCCGGCCGCGATCCCGGCCGCAAGCATGCCGGCCGTCGCCTCGTCGCCAGCAACAGCAGCCGTGAGCTCCGCGACCGCAGCCTCGCGCTGGGCGATGGGGCCGACGAGGCGCGCCGACGGGGACTGACTGTCGTCCTGGCGGCGGACGCGATCGATCATCTGCAGGGCGAGCGTCGGGTTGATGAACCAGGTCTCTGCGCTGATCTCCCATTCGTCGACGCCGCGGTGGCCGAAGTCCTCGAGCAGGGCGGCGAAGCCCGCGTTGAAGTCCGCCGCAGCGGGGCTCGCGGCGAGCCGCTCGGCAATGTCGTCGACACCAGCGTCGAACTCTGCGGTCAGGTCCGCAGAATCGCGGACAAGACGCGACAGGGCCCACACCTGCTCGGCCATGCCAGCCGACGCAACATCGCCCAGCGCCGCGAATACGCGGATACCGAGCTCCGACTTGCCGACCGCATCGGCCACGCCCTGGACGATCCCCGGGCCCACCGCCGCGCCGATGACGACCTGCGCGTAGGCGTCCCAAGCCGGGTTCTGCCACTTGGCCGACGTGCGGCCGTAGGCGACCAGCTCCTCATCGCTCACGTTCGCGAGGTCAGGTCGAGTGGCGCGCCAGGCCTTCGCCTGCGCGAGGTACTCGTCGAGCAGTGCCGCGTGCGCGCCGCCGAGGATGGCGCCCATCGATGCGGCCAGCGCGGCCGAGCACTCCTCGTTGTCGTCTCGCGAGTCGTGCACATACGGCGGAACGGTCGGGTTCTGCCCGAAGAAGGACACGTCGATGGCGTCGGGCGTGGCACCGGGCATGCGGTAGCCGAACACCCGGCCGACCGACACCTGGTTGAAGAAGTATCCGCCCCAGTTGCCGTACGTCTCCGGCTGCGTCCACAGGAACTCGTCCTCGCGGAAGGTGCCCAGGTGGATCCACGCCCATGCAGTGCCGGGCACGATGCCCTGCTCCCAGGTGAGGCTCCAGTTGAGCGGAGTGAACGGATCGGGGCCAACCTCATCTGCGTTGCCGCGGGTGTACAGCGGGAAGCGCTCGCTCTGCTCGGTATCAGTGATCCACGTGTCCATGGTGCTCCTTCGATGCTGCGGTTCGTCCGGGAGGTGCGGGTGAGGTTAGTGCTTAGGCTCCGCTGATGACGGCTCGGTCGCCCTGCTTCCACATCCGGTCGAGGCGGCGGTAGGCGATCCGCCAGCCCTCGGGGGTGCGGACAACTCGATCGGCATACTCGCCGCCGAGGAAGTAATGCTTGATCGGCCCTTCGGTGGCCTCACGGATGTGCTGAGAGATGAGATACGTGCGGACCTCGGCCTCGTCGCCCTTCAACTCGATCAGGCTCTTGCCAAGGAGGTGCTGGGTCGCGTCGAGTCCGGTGAGCGTCCCCTCGATCATCGCTCGGATCCCCGCTGCACCCGTGGGGCAGCCCAAACTGCCGGCATCGAAGGTTGCATCCGCGGTGAACAGGGTCTCGAGGGCTGCGAAATCCCGGAAGTCGAGGGCCCGCGAGTACCGGACGAGCAACTCCTCTATCTCGATCCGGTCCGAGATGGCCTGCAGGTCGAGCGGCACGGATTCTCCTTGGGTCGGGGGCAACGCCCCATCGTCGCATGTGAAACTAGACACTCACTCAACTTATTGCAAGGATTTCCTAGAAATTCCGGGGACAGCCGTGGGAGCCTTCCCTCGCAGTCCAGCCCACGAATCAAAGGGGAAACACGTGTCCGGCGAGCAGGCGAAGAACTGGGAGGACGTCAAGTCCTACTCCCTTGATTCTGACGACGAGCTTCAGTTACTCAATGCGCAGACCGAGTGCACCCTCATCTGGTCCGGCAAGGAGGGGTGGCCGATGGGCGTCATCGTCAACTTCATCTACCGCGACGGCCGCTTCTGGCTGACGGCAAGCGAGGAGCGCCCCCGCATTGCGTCGATCCGCAAGGATCCGCGGGTAAGCATCGCCGTCACGTCCAAGGGCTCCTCCGTGACGGAACGCCGTTCGATCACGTACAAGTGCAATGCCATCGTCCACATGGACCGCGAGACCCTCGACTGGGTCCTGCCCGAGTTTGCCGGTGCCATGCGTCCTGGTGAACCCGAGAAGGCCGAGGCGTTCCGGCAGATGCTCGACTCGCCTGAGCGAGTCGTGCTCGAACTCATTCCCGTCACCCGCATCGGCTTCGACAGCGCCAAGATGTGGAAGGCCGCGGAGGGTGCGCGCCCGAGCGACTCACCGTCCGGCTCGCACTGATCCGCTCGCCAGTCCCCGACACATCCCGATTGGAATCGCATGCGCTTCGATAACAAGGTCCTGTTCGTCACCGGCGGCGCAAGCGGAATCGGTCGTGCGACGGCCGAACGCGTGGTCGCTGAAGGTGGTCGGGCGGCACTGGTTGACCTCGACCTCGCCAAAGCACAGGCGGTAGCAGCCGAAGTAGGCGGCGGTTCGATCGGCCTCGCGGCCAACGTGGCCGACGAGGTACAGGTGAAGGCGGCCGTCGACG
>CAIVQM010000438.1 GCA_903908025.1 uncultured bacterium | reverse complement strand
GGTGTCGTCGCTGGTTCTGGCCTCCAGTCAATTGCGGCTCACGGGTTGTGTCCGCCGTGAGTCCACCGGGGGTCACCATCATCTGGACTCCATCATGGGTTCCAATTCCCAAGCTGCGGATGAGTTGTAACCTCACCGACCAAGACCTACACCTACAAACGCCTTTGCAAAGTTGGGTAGCCTCAACTCTATGTCGCATACCTGTGAACGACAGGCCTGTCAGCGGTGACCCCGTTCCCCTCCACGTCCCTGCGCACCCTCATCACTGGGCTCGTCGTGGGCATCAGTCTTATCGTCGTTCCCACACAAGCATCCGCCGCAACAATTCAGGATCAGAGCAATCCAGGACCGCGAATCGGCCAGGTGATTGCGATCGACACCACGTTCTTTGCCCAGACCTTCAGGGCTGGAGTCGCCGGGCAACTGAACCGCTTGTCCCTGATGGGATGCAATGGTGAGGACAACCTGCTCAGCGTGAACATCAAGATCTACAACGCGGTGTCGAGTCCTCCAAACAGCACCCCTCCGTCACTGCCATCAGCCTCCCTCGGTGAGGCAAGTATCAGCGGTTCAGGACTGTCCGTCATACCCAACAAGGCTTCTGGGTGCCTGACGTCTTTCGATATTGCACTCGATACCCCCGCATCGGTGACCGCAGGTAATTTCTACGTATTCGTGATCTCCGCCACGACAAGTGCGACCTTTGGTGACAGCGGACTTGCCCTTCAGTCAAGCGACATTTCGACCTACTCGAACGGCAATCGCAGTAGAAGTCTCAACTCTGGGACTTCTTGGACTGCGGTGACCACACGAAACCTCATTTTCACCACCTACGTTGACGGTGGAGGTGGCCAAGCGCCTCCACCCGTCATGCAGCAGTTCGGCAAGCCAGTGTCCATAACCTGCAATCAGGCACAGCCCGACGGGCTTGATTGGTCTGGCGTTGCCAGCGGTGGCTGGACTGAATCCTGGGCACAGTGGGTCAACCAAGGCAACGGCGGTCCGGTCTGCGGCCGCACCCTCGTCTACAGCACCACGCAATCGAAGTGGACCGTCGAATAGCGAACTGAGGGCACCGGGAAGGCATTCAGCAACGACGAAGGCCCCGGGATCGCCGGGGCCCTGTCTTGTGCGCGAGGGGGGAGTTGAACCCCCACGCCCTTTCGGGCACACGGACCTGAACCGTGCGCGTCTGCCTATTCCGCCACTCGCGCGTAGCCGAACTTCTTGATGCTCGCGGAAGTCTACGAGATACCGCGCGGGGCCTTCTCCCCGGGAGCCTCAGGCCCCGGTGGTGTCCGTTTCCAGGCCGGCCTTCAGGGCGGCGAGGGTGGCCCGCATGCCGGCCTCGTTGTGCTTGCGCCGGTTGGCGACCCCGGTGCCCACGAGGCCGATGGCCTTCATGAAGAGGCCGCGGTGGTCCCACCACTGCTCCTCGACGATGACCCCGTCGGAGCCTTCCGTGATCGCATAGCGCCAGCGGGCGTCGGCCATGCCCTGGAAGGTCACATCGAAGGCGAACGATCGGCCAGGTTCCGACTCAATGACCCGGCACTGGGTCGACCAAGCGTAGAGGCCACGGCGATTGCTGCCGGAGAAGGTCGCCCCCACCGGCAGTGGGCCGTCCAGCATGCATCGAACCGCTGAGCTCTCCGGCGACCAGTCGGTGATGCGACGGGGATCGGCGACGGCCCCCCACACGTCGATGGCTGTCGCCTTGACGGTTGTCCGCACGCTCACATCAGGCGGGGTCATGACCACATCCTGCTATCCGGACGCACGCCGGTGCGGGACCTCTGCCGATGCCCGCGCTCGGGTTAGCATCGACCCACACCACCGAACGCGGTGGCAGCGCTGCTGTGCCCGGACATGGAGGACCTCGTGGGTCTGCTGGAACGGTTCGAGGATTCCCTCGACCGCCTCGTCAACGGTGCGTTCGCGCGCGCCTTCAAGGCCGAGGTGCAGCCCGTCGAGATCGCCTCCGCCCTGCAGAGGGAGATCGGCGACCGCGCAGCTGTCATCGATCGCCAGCGCACCGTCATCCCCAACGTGTTCCATGTCGAGCTGTCCGAGCACGACTACCGCCGCCTTGCCGTGTTCAAGGACGCGCTGCAGACCGAGCTGGCCACCCTCGTGCGTGACTTCGCCGGCGAGCAGCGCTACACGCTGCTGGGTCCGGTGCAGGTGCTGCTCAGCCAGGACGATGATCTCGAGACCGGGATCTTCCGGGTGCGCAGTGAGGCTCGGGCCGAGGTCAGCTCACAGCCGCACGGTCGGCCCAGTGAGCCGGGCGCCGCAGTCGATGCCCGGCAGCCGCGGCTGGAGGTCGGTGGCACGGCCTATCCGCTCGTCCGCGCCGTCACACGCCTGGGCCGCGGCAGCGACACCGACATCCGGATCGAGGATCCGGGCGCGTCACGTCACCACTGCGAGATCGTCCTCGGCCAGCCGGTCCTCGTCCGCGACCTCAGCTCGACCAACGGCACCTACGTCAACGGTCAGAAGATCTCGCAGGTCGAGGTCGCCGACGGCACCACAATCATGATCGGCTCGACGCAACTGGTGTACCGGAGCGGCTGACCCGTGTCGGAACTCGCGCTCACCCTCGTGCGGCTGGGGTTCCTCACGCTCTTGTGGGCGTTCGTCCTCATCACGGTGCTCGCGCTGCGACGCGACCTGCGCCAGCCCGCAGAGGCCCGGCCCACCGGTCGCGAGCGCAAGCCGGCACGTACCGCCCGTCCGCCGAAGCCGCCCAAGGTGGCCAAGCAGCAGAAGGTCAAGGGCAGCAAGATCGTCGTCATCGAAGGGCCGCTGAACGGCACGATCATCCCGCTGGGCGACGTCCAGATCACGATCGGTCGCGCACCCGACTCGACGCTGATCATCGACGATGACTACGCATCCAGCCGGCATGCGCGCATCTACCCGTCTGAGGGCTCGTGGGTCGTCGAGGACCTCGGCTCGACGAATGGCACCTGGATCGACCGCACCCGCATCACGTCGCCGACGGTCCTGCCGGTGGGCGCACCGCTGCGGGTCGGCCGCACCACGCTGCAGATCCAGAAGTAGCCGACCATGCCCCTCGTGCTGCGCTATGCCGCCCGATCCGATGTCGGCCTGATCCGCGAAGGCAACGAGGACTCCGGTTACGCGGGCCCCGCTCTGCTGATGGTGGCCGACGGCATGGGCGGCCATGCGGCCGGTGAGCTCGCAAGTGCCATTGCCGTTGCCACCGTGGCGGATCTCGATGTCCACCCGCCCGACCCGGCGGAGATCCTCAGCGCGCTGGGCGACTCGATCGACGAAATCGGCGATGGCATTGCCGATGTCATCACCGCGGATCCCGACCTCACTGGGATGGGCACAACGGTCACCGGGCTGTACTGGCAGGGCGCCAGCCTCGCCGTGGTGCACGTGGGCGACTCACGCGCATACCTCCTGCGTGATGGCGAACTAACCCAGATCACCCACGATCACACGTACGTGCAGACCCTTGTCGACGCCGGTCGCATCACGCCTGAGGAAGCCACCATCCACCCGAGGCGCTCGCTGCTCATGCGTGCCCTCGACGGAATGAACCCGGTGGAGGCCGACCTCTCGGTGCGCGACGCGCGCGACGGCGACCGCTACATGCTGTGCACCGACGGACTGTCCGGAGTCGTCGCCAACTATGAGATCGCTGCGCTCCTTTCGGAGGGCGACCCGACGGGTGCCGTCACGCGGCTCGTCGAACGTGCCCTCGAGCGTGGTGCGCCCGACAACGTCACCGTCGTCATCGCCGATGTCGTCGAGATCCCCGAGCCGGCGCCCGACATCATCGCTGCGCACGAGGTCTTCGCGCCGGTCGTCGTCGGTGCAGCGGGCGAACCGCGCGTGCGGCTTCGACTCCCCGCCGTCCGCTTCCCCGACGACGCACAGCCCGATCCCGACCGACCGGATGCACCACCTCCCATCGACGGCGGACCACCGACGGCCCCGCAGCCCTACATCGATGCCGAGATAGTCGTCCCTGCAGCGGAGAACGCCCGTCGCCGATCCCAGCAGCAGGCCGCGGACGATGCCGGCCGGCGGCGGCGGAGACGATTCTGGTGGGCCATCAGTGCCGGTGTCGCAGCCGTGCTCGTCGCGGTCGCCGTCGGACTCGTCGTCGTGAGTGGCTGGCTGTCATCGCAGTGGTACGTCGCGGTCAACGGCAGTGCGGGCACCGGCACGGTCAGCGTCTATCAGGGGGTGCAGGGCTCACTCGTCGGGCTCCGCCTGTCATCCCTGTGGTCGGACTCCGGTCTGCAGGTCGGCACGCTGCCCTACTTCGATCAGGAACTCGTGAGCAAGGGGATCCCCGCCGCCGACGAGATCGATGCCCAGCGGATCATCGCCGAGCTGTCCAGTCGCGCCGCCGAGTGTCAGACCATCCTCCCGCCGTCTGGATGCCCCGGGACCACGCCGTGAGCATCCCTGTCGATGTCATGGCCCCGGTCGGCAAAGGCATCCGCAAGCAGCCCAGCCGCCGCAACCTCGAGCTGGTCCTGCTGATCTTCGCCTGGGCTGTCGGGGTGCTCGGCACACTGCAGATCGGCTGGGCCAATGGAGTGGAGCCCAACAGCCAACTGTGGATCACCACCGGCGTCGTCGGCGTCCTCGCTCTCGTCATGCACGGCATGGTCCGGTGGAAGGCGCGCTACGCCGACCCGTTCCTGCTGCCCGTCGCCACGCTCTTGACGATCCTCGGCCTGGTGATGATCTACCGGCTCGATGTCGCTGCCACCGAACGAGCGGTGCTCAACGGCAGCCCCTCGCCGACACCGGATGCGTACTCACAACTCACCTGGTTCACCGTCGCGGTGATCCTGTTCGTATCGGTGCTCTTCCTGCTACGGGATCACCGCATCCTGCAGAGGTACACCTACACCTTCGGCTTCGCGGGCCTGGTCCTGCTCGTGCTTCCGCTCGCGCCGATCATCGGAACCACCGTCAACGGCGCGACGCTCTGGGTGCGACTCGGTGGCTTCTCCTTCCAGCCCGCGGAACTGGCCAAGATCCTGCTGACCATCTTCTTTGCCGGATACCTGGTCGAGAAGCGGGATTCGCTCGCGCTTGTGCGCACGAAGTTCCTGGGCATCGGCTTCCCGCGACTGAAGGACCTCGGGCCGCTGATCGTCGCCTGGCTGGTGTCCCTCGGCGTACTGGTCTTCCAGCGCGACCTCGGCACGTCACTGCTCTTCTTCGGGCTCTTCGTCTCGATGCTCTACATCGCGACACAGCGACGGTCGTGGTTGATCCTGGGCGGGCTGATGTTCATCGTCGGTGCTGTCCTTGCGTACTTCGCCTTCGGACACGTGCGCCTGCGCGTCACCGTCTGGCTGGATCCGTGGACCTATGCGAATGACGACGGCTACCAGATCGTGCAGTCGCTGTTCGGCCTCGCCAACGGTGGCATCCTCGGTGCCGGACTCGGGCAGGGCTTCCCGAATCTCGTGCCCTTCGCCAACACCGACTTCATCGTCGCCGCGCTGGGGGAGGAACTCGGTGTCACCGGGCTCATTGCCATGCTGCTGCTGTACGCGATCCTCGTCGAGCGCGGCCTACGAGCAGCAGTGTCCGTGCGGGACTCGTTCGGCCAACTGCTCGCCGCCGGCCTGTCGATCACGTTGGCACTGCAGGTGTTCGTCATCATCGGCGGCGTGACGCGGCTCATCCCGCTCACCGGACTCACGACTCCCTTCCTGTCCTACGGCGGCTCGTCCCTGATCGCGAACTGGATCATCGTCGCGCTGCTGCTCCGCATCTCCGATCGAGCACGACGGCCCGAGGTCACGATGCCCTCACCGGACGAGGCTGTCACCCAGGTGGTGCGTCGGGTATGAGCCGGCCCATCCGACGCATTGCCTTCGTCCTGGGAATCCTCCTGGTGGCGCTGCTCGTCAACGTCACGGTCATCCAGGTCGTTCTCGCCGGTGACTACCGCGATCGGCCCGGCAATCAGCGGGTCCTCCTCGAGGAGTACGACCGCGAGCGCGGGCCGATCCTCGTTGGCTCGAATCCGGTCGCGCGCTCGAAGGAGACAGGCGACACCCTCAAGTACCTGCGGGTGTATTCCGACGGTCCGCTCTACGCCCCCGTCACCGGCTTCTACTCCCTCGTCTACGGAGCCACCGGGCTCGAGCGCACGGAGAACCGGATCCTCACCGGTAGTTCCAGCCTGTTCGTCGTCGATCGGGCCGAGCAGCTCTTCGCCGGTCGTCAGCCGGTGGGCGGCGCTGTCACGACGACGATCAACGCCCGTGCACAGAAGGCCGCGTTCGACGGCCTGCGGGGAAAGAAGGGAGCCGTCGTCGCGATCGAACCGTCGACCGGACGGATCCTCGCCTCCGTGCAGTTCCCGTCGTTCGACCCGAACATCCTGTCCAGCCATGACCCCGCCGCGATCCGCGACTACTACGCGACCCTCGAGGCCGACCCCGGCAAGCCGTTGCTGAACCGGCCCATCGTGTCGCTGAACCCACCGGGCTCGACCTTCAAGATCGTCACGGCAGCCGCCGCGCTCGCGTCCGGGCGGTTCACCCCCGACACCGTCATCCCCGGACCACGCACCTACGACCTGCCCGACTCGACGAAGAAGATCCGCAACTGGAACGGGCAGTCCTGCGGACCGGGTGACCTCGTAACGCTGCGTCAGGCGCTCGCGATCTCCTGCAACACCGCATTCGCGTGGCTCGGCAACCAACTCGGAGCCGACGCTCTTCGGACGCAGGCCGACCTGATGGGCTTCGACCAGAGCTTCGATATCCCGCTGCGGGCGGCGACATCGCACTTCCCCGAGGACCCCGATGATCCCCAGACCGCCATGTCGGCGATCGGGCAGTTCGACGTGCGAGCAACCGCCCTGCAGATGGCGATGGTGGGCGCGGCCGTGGCCAACAGTGGCAAGACAATGAACCCGTATCTCGTGCAGGAGGTCCGGGGACCGGATCTGGCGATCCTGCAGACCACGGAGCCTTCGCTGTACGAGCAGGCGATGACCGCGGTCAACGCGGCCCAGTTGACCGAGATGCTCGTCAACGTCGTCGAGAACGGAACGGGTAGCAACGCACAGATCCCCGGGGTGCGGGTCGCCGGCAAGACCGGCACTGCCCAGACCGGCAACGACAACCCGGCCGTGGCCTGGTTCGTCGCCTTTGCCCCAGCGCAATCACCACAGGTTGCCGTGGCGGTCGTCGTCGAGGACGCCGGCGCCGCTGAGGTCAGCGGTAATCAACTGGCGGCGCCCATTGCCCGGGCCGTCATCGAGGCTGTGCTGCGCTGAAGTGCGGGCCCCAACTGAGAGTATGTGTCCATGACGACCGATCGGCCTGAGGCCCGGATGCTGGGCGACCGCTACGAGATCGGCGACGTCATCGGCCGTGGCGGCATGGCGGAAGTGCACGAGGGTCGCGATCTTCGACTCGGTCGGCGGGTCGCCGTGAAGATCCTGCGCCCCGACCTCGCCAAGGACCCCACCTTCCAGGCCCGCTTCCGACGCGAAGCCCAGTCGGCCGCAGCCCTGAATCATCCGAACATCGTCGCCGTCTACGACACGGGCGAAGACAACCTCACCTCGCCCACCGGCGAGAGCATTGTCGTGCCGTACATCGTCATGGAGTACGTCGACGGCATGACGCTGCGCCAGCTGCTCGCCAGCGGCCGTCGCCTGCTGCCCGAGCGTGCCCTGGAGATCACCGCAGGAATCCTCTCGGCACTTGACTACGCACACCGCCACGGCATCGTCCATCGCGACATCAAGCCGGCGAACGTCATGCTCACGCGCACCGGCGATGTGAAGGTCATGGACTTCGGCATCGCGCGCGCGATGAACGATGCCGGCACCACCATGACGGCCACGTCGGCCGTGATGGGAACTGCGCAGTACCTGTCGCCGGAACAGGCGCGGGGTGAGGTCGTCGATGCTCGAAGCGACCTCTACTCGACCGGTGTCCTGCTGTTCGAACTACTCACCGGGCGTCCGCCGTTCACGGGCGACTCTCCCGTCTCAATCGCCTACCAGCATGTCAGCGAGATGCCGGTCCCCCCGTCGCAGATCGATCCGGGCGTGACGCCGGAGGTCGACGCCGTGGTGTTGCAGGCGCTCGCCAAGCGCACCGACGACCGCTACCAGACCGCCGCTGACTTCCGGGCCGATGTCGAGCGCGCGATCGCGGGGGCGCCCGTCACCGCGGCGGTGCAGGCGGTCACTCTCGACCGCACACAGATGTTGTCTCCCGTGCAGGCGGCCACCGGCGGCTACGAGCCGATGTACGACACCTCCCGTCCGCGTCGACGACGCGGGGTCGGCTTCTGGGCGCTCAGTTTCGTTGGCATCGTGGCCGCCATCATCGGTGCGCTCTTGATCGGCCGGTTCGTCTTCGGTGGGCCGGCCGTCACGCAGGTGCAGGTTCCCAACCTCGACGGCCTGACCATCGAGGTCGCAGCAGCAACCCTGCAGGACTACGAGCTTCGGCTCGGCGCGCAGACTCCCGCAGTCTCCGATCGTCCCCTCGACACGATCATCGCCCAGCAGCCGGCCGCGGGCGAGAGCATCGAGCAGGGCCAGTCCGTGAACATCACCTACAGCAGCGGCCTCGAGCAGGTCACCGTTCCCCAACTCGTCGCCCTGACCTCCATCGACGCGGCTCGCATCGCCCTGCAGGATGCCAATCTTCAACTGGGATCGATCGTCGAGAAGAACTCCCAACAGCCGGCCGGGTACGTCCTCTCGCAGGAGCCCGGCGAGGGCACGCAGGTCGACGCTGGGGCATCGGTCGACATCACGGTGTCCTCGGGACTCGTGAAGGTGCCCACCGTCACCGGGTCCAGTGAGGCACAGGCCCGCAGCGACCTTGCGCAGGCCGGCTTCGATGTCCAGGTGGTCGAGATCGAGGACGGTTCCGTCTCGGGTGGCACCGTGCTGGCTCAGTCCCCACAGGGCAGTGAGTTGCTGCCTCGCGGTTCCGTCGTGACGATCACCGTGTCGACGTCGCCGCCACCGCCACCCTCTCCGACGGCCGAACCGACCCTCGCCCCGTCGGTTGCACCTTCGCCAGACCCGGTCACTCCCCCCGCCAGCGAGTTCGCTCCAGCGGGCTGATCAGCCGACGACGGGTGCCAGGTGCGTGGCTCGCTCACGTGCCGACGGATCGCCGCACTCGGCGAGCCAGTTCGCGAGCATCGCGTGACCGCCTTCGGTCAGCACCGACTCGGGGTGGAACTGCACACCCTCGACAGCAAGATCACGGTGACGCAGCGCCATGATCACGCCGCCACTCGTCGTGCCGGTGACCACGAGGGTGTCCGGAACGGTTGACGGCTCGACGGACAGCGAGTGGTAGCGCGTGGCGATGAATGGTGACGGCAGTCCGGCCAGGACACCGATGTCCTCGTGGAAAACCTCTGAGGTCTTGCCGTGCAGCAGTTCAGGCGCACGTGACACCGTCGCCCCGTATGCCACGGCAATCGCCTGATGTCCCAGGCAGACCCCGAAGATCGGCACGTCGCCAGCGCACTCCCGCACGATGGCGATGCAGACCCCGGCTTCCTCCGGAGTGCCGGGACCGGGGCTCAGCAGCACGCCATCGAACTCGCGAGCCTCA
Organism: uncultured bacterium; assembly: GCA_903908025.1. Lineage (GTDB taxonomy): Bacteria > Actinomycetota > Actinomycetes > S36-B12 > S36-B12 > UBA10649. The sequence continues at coordinate 6,451 of CAIVQM010000438.1, read as the reverse complement.
TCGGGCGTCACCTCGTCGTTGCGGCGCACCACAACTTCGGCTCCCAGTTGGGCCAGGTACTGAACGAGATTGAAGACAAACGAGTCGTAGTTGTCGACGACGAGAATCCGAGTCACAGCATCATTGTGACGGCTGAGGTGCTGGCGTCCCGGCGGCAGGGTCGGCGTACTGCATCGTGATCGGTCCGACGTATCCCGCAATCGTCGCATCGTTCTGCCTCGACACGTCGTAGCCCAGTCCCACGGCGTCCGCCCAGGCTCGGTACGCCGTGACGGCCGGATCAGCATTGAGGCTCGCGCGCATCTTGCGCACGGGACCAACGGCAGTGATGACGAAGGGTGGCGAGTAGACGCGACCCTGAAGCAGCAATGTGTTCCCGACGCACTGGATCGAGCTCGTGTTGATGATTCGCTGATCCATCACCTGCAACGCCCGCGCACCCCCGCGCCACAGCGAATTGACCACTGCCTGCACGTCGGCCTGATGCACGATGGCATCGTCGGGTGTCATCGTCTGCCACAACGGATCGTCGGGCGCTCGAAGCGGTGCATCATCCAGCGCGACGGTCAGCGCCCTACCGGTCTCCGGCGTCAGGCCAGCATCCCTGGCGAGACCCGCGATGCCGATTCGTGCGCTGACGGCGGCAGGATCACCGACACGACCCGCGGTGAGGTCGTCGACGCTAGCCTGGGCGGCCGTGACGGTCTGCTCGAGCACGCGCACGTGATCGGCCTTCTGCCGGACCAGGTCGCGCAATTCGACCGCTCGCTGAGCCCGCAGGTCGGTGCCCTGACTGGTGTTCGCGGCCGCGGCGAACATGAGGCCCGCGAGGGCGAAGATCAGGCCACTGACGACCACAGCGGGGTGCAGCCGCGAGAGGGGGATTCGGGTGGGCCAGCGCACGCCTCCACGGTAACCGCAATCGGCTGCCGCGCGTGTGGCAGGCTGGGACTGCGATCGGGTGACGGTCGACGTACTGGGAGGACCAACGTGCCTGAGTCCAAGGGCCGCAAGAAGGCCGTCTACACGCCCCCGCCCACGTCCAAGGGTGAGCGGAAGGTGGCTCGCCTCGGGTCGCCGTCATGGCTCGCGCCGACCATGGTGGCGCTGTTCTGCATCGGGCTGGCCTACATCGTCATCTTCTACATCGCCGGATCATCGATCCCGGTAATGCAGGATCTCAGCCCACTGGTCAACGTCGGGATCGGCTTCGCCTTCATCGCCGGCGGGTTCTTCCTCGCCACCCGCTGGAAGTAGTGACTGGCGAGTTTCGACTTACACGGCTGTTGTTTGTCCCCAACTGGGGACAACCTGTGGATGACCCCGTGCATTCGTGCACCATTGGGGTTGGTGTGACTCCCGCTACTCGATGAGTTCGAGAATTGTGGCGTTCGCCATACCGCCGCCCTCGCACATGGTCTGCAGTCCGTAGCGGATCCCGCCCTGCCGCATTCGGTGCACGAGTGTCGTCATCAGCCGGGCCCCTGATGCACCGAGGGGATGGCCGAGTGCCATCGCGCCGCCGCGGGCATTGGTGAGCGACGGGTCAGCGCCGGTGTCCGCGTACCAGGCACCCAGCACCGATGCGAATGCCTCGTTGACCTCGAAGGCCCCGATATCCGACAGTGCGAGGCCGGAGCGCTGAAGTGCACGCTGCGTCGCCGGGATCGGGCCGGTCAGCATGATCACCGGATCGACCCCGGCCATGGCCACCGTGTGGATGCGCGCCAGCGGAGTGAGACCGAGTTGCCGGGCCCGGTCGGAGGTCATGATCACGAGTGCGGCCGAGCCGTCCGAGATCTGTGATGCGTTGCCCGCCGTGACGACCCCGCCCTCGAGGAAGGGGGTCTTCAGGGCCGCGAGGGTTTCGACCGTCGTGCCCGGGCGGATGCCCTGATCCTGTGAGACGACGCCGTTCGGAGTTTCGACGGTGACGATCTCCTCGTCGAAGAGTCCGCTGGCCTGCGCGGCGGCGGCACGCTCATGCGACGCCGCTGCAAGCTCGTCGAGGTATGTGCGAGACAGGCCCCACTTCTCGGCGATCATCTCGGCGCTGATGCCCTGGTTGACCAGGCCCCCGTCATAGCGGGCGTGCATGCTCGCCGGGAACGGGCCGTCGCCGCCGACCATGTTGGTGAACATCGGTACCCGCGACATCGATTCCACGCCACCCGCGATGACGATGTCGTGGTACCCGGCGATGACTCCGGCGGCGGCGAAGTTGACGGCCTGCTGGCTCGACCCGCACTGCCGGTCGATCGTCACGCCCGTGACGTCCTCCGGGAAGCCCGCCGACAGCACCGCATTGCGTGCAGCGTTGCCGCTCTGCTCGCCGACCTGAGAGACCGCGCCCCAGATCACATCGTCGACGAGCGCGGGGTCCAGCCCGATGCGCCCGGTGACCTCCTGGAGGACACGGGCCGACAGGTCGATCGGATGGACGCCGCTGAGGACGCCCTTCTCCGGCTTGCCGATGCCGACGGGGGTACGAACGGCGGACACGATGACGGCGTCGTTGCTCATCCCCCCATCATGCCCCGCCATGAGGGTGGGAAACAGATCAGACGCTGATCTGGCCGAGCGGTGCGAGCAGGTCCTGGATCTGCCCCGTGCGCCACATCGTCAACGCCGCGAGCACGAGCACTACGGCAATGAGCCCGCCGGCCTGCACGGCTTTTCGGTGTCGTTTGTCCGGGAAGACCATGATGGCGGCGACGACGCCGCCCGTGACGAGGCCACCGAGATGTGCACGCCAGTCGACACCGGGCGAGAAGAACCCGATCGCCACGTTGATGCCCAACAGGATCAGCACCTGCGTGATGTCGTAGCGAAGACGTCGCCCGGCCACGACGAGCGCGCCCATCAGTCCGAAGATCGCACCACTGGCACCGACGGAGACTGTGCGGATGTCGGAGAACACATACGACGCGACACCACCACCGAGTGCTGCCAACAGGTAGAGCGTCAGGTAGCGACCATGTCCGAGGATGCGCTCGAGGGTCGGGCCGAGAGCGAACAACACGTACATGTTGAAGGCAACGTGGAGGAACGACCCGTGCAGGAAGGCAGCCGTGACGAGGCGCCACCACTCGCCACCGACGGCGATGCCGACTGGCCACATCCCCCAGTCCCCCGCAACGGCGTTGACCCCGACGGCGAACTGAAGAGCGAAGATCGCGACGTTGATCCCGATCAGGGCATACGTCACCGCAGGCTTGGAGATCGGTGCACCACCGGCGACGGTCGTGACCTGGGGAATGCTGGCAGCAGCACCGGCAACGCACTCGGGGCACTGGAAGCCCACGGGAGCCGCGATCATGCACTCGGCGCAGATCGGTCGAGTGCATCGGGCGCAACGAATCCCGGTAGGGCGATCAGGATGCCGGTAGCAGCCGGGTAACTGCGGCTGTGGCGACGGGACCGGCTGTGACACGAGGGGTGCGCTACTCCCGCGTGATGTCGATGGAGGAGATGACGACGTCCTCGCGGGGACGGTCGCCCTGACCCGTGGGGACGGCGGCGATTGCATCAACGACGTCGCGCGACTCCTGGTCGGCCACCTCGCCGAAGATGCTGTGCTTGAAGTTCAGCCACGTGGTGGGCGCAACGGTGATGAAGAACTGCGAGCCGTTGGTGTTCGGGCCGGCGTTGGCCATCGCGAGCAGGTACGGGCGATCGAAGGACAGCTCGGGGTGGAACTCATCCTCGAACTTGAAGCCCGGACCACCGGTGCCGGTGCCCAGGGGGTCGCCGCCCTGAATCATGAAGCCGGGGATGATGCGGTGAAAGACAGTGCCGTCGTAGAGCGGCGCAGTCGACTTGGCGCGCACGCGCGGATCCGTCCACTCCAGGTTGCCTTCGGCGAGGCCGGTGAAGTTACGCACCGTCTTGGGTGCCTGGTCGGCGAACAGGGTTACGCGGATATCGCCCAGGTTCGTGTGGATCGTCGCTGTCGTCGTCATGCGGAGGATCCTCCCACGGCGTCATCGGCTGCACGAGTCGGGGCGGTGGGAGCTAGTCCCACGGGTTGATGAGTTCGATGCCAAGGCCCTCGAAATCCCGCGTGTTTCGAGTGGCCAGCGTTGCCCCCCAAGCAAGGCACACTCCCGCAAGCTGTGCGTCCGCGGTGGCCATGGGTCGTCCGATCGCGGCCCGCGCCCCGAGGACTTCGCCGGCCGCGACGGACTCCGCCATGCCGATGGCGAGGAAAGTTCCTGTCCAAGCCGCCTGAATCCCCTCCCAGAGGTCACGCGTTGCCTTCTGGCGTCGACCCGCGGGCAGGCGCGCGACTGCGTAGGTGATCTCCATGACCGAGACGGCGGTGAGCGCAAGCGCGCTGCTCTGGGCGGTCTCGAGCCACCGCACCACCTGCGGTGCTGGCTGGGGGCGCATGAACTCGGACAGGACGTTCGTGTCGACGACGATCACGCGAAAGGGTCCCGCGCATGGTCGGTGCGTGACGGGAGCTCGAGTTCCAACCCTCCCAACGCCGCCCGCATCTCAAGGAGCGCGTCGACCAAGGTGCGTTCGACCGGCGACTCAACTGCCTCGGTCAGGATGGCCCGCGCCTCAGCCTCCATCGACCGACCGTGCTCAGCGGCTCGGACGCGCAACTTGTCGCGCACATCGTCGTCGAGGCCACGGATCGTCATGACTGCCATGGCCAAAGGCTAAGCGGCTGCTGTCATTGAGGTCAATGACAGCAGCCGCTTAGGTGGGGCTACTCGGCGAGGAGGCCGTAGATCCTCTTGCGAGCCTCGGCGAGGATCGCCTTGGTCGCCTCGATCTGCGCGGGGTCGTTGCCCTGGCTGACCTGCCATACGGCGGCCCCGAGCTGCTTGCCCTCGGCGAAGAGCTCCATGCTGGCTTCCGCTGCCGGGTCCTCGCGCTGGTTCCAGGGCTCACCCCAGCCTTCCTTCTCCGCCGCGACGACGGCTCGGCCTTCGTCGGTCAGCGAGAAGATCCGCTTGCCGTCCTCCTGAGTGGCCGTTACCAGGCCCTCCTTGGCCAGCCGCTTCAGCACCGGGTAGATGGAGCCCGGTGAGGGCTGCCACTGTCCGTCGCTGCGGTCGGCGAGCTCGGTGAGGATCTCGTAGCCGTGCCTGGGCTGCTCAGCGAGCAGCAGGAGGATGGCGGCGCGGACGTCGCCGCGCTCGCGCCGACGGCCACGGGGTGGGCCCCACGGGCCGCGGCCACCCCACGGACCAGGGCCGAAGCCCGGACCGCGGCCATGGCCGCCACGATGGCGCCGGCCCTCGGGGGCGTCTGACGGCCCCTCGTTGTTCGATTCAGCGGTCTGACCGCTCTCGCTCATGGCGGCCATCATCATGCGGGCGCGCCGGTGGTGGCCGCGAAGGCCTCTCTGAGCCCACGGGGGCGGGCTGAAGCCCGGGCCGGGGTTGATGGATTCTGCGTAGCTCATGTTGTTCCTTTCCGTATCGCATGTGTTCGCGATGTTGTAACGATATATCGCGATCGTTCCGATGTCAACACCGGGGTATGGGTTGCAGACGCTCTGCCTCAGCCCACGAGGCTGTGTGCGGCGCGGACGGCCGCAATGACGTCCCGCTGAGCAGGCGTCACGGCGTGCTCCGGCATCGTGTCGAAGCCCTCGTAGAGCGGGTCAATGACGTCGACGGGGACTCCGGACAGCTCACTGAGGACGCTGACGCCGCACAGCGGCACATAGGTCGGGGAGTAGCCGCCCTCGTGGGTCATCATGATCCGGCCGTCGCAGACCTCGGCCGCGACATCCATCAGCACCCGGGTCATGTCCCGGTAGCCGCTCGCCGTCACTGACATCCGCCCGAGCGGATCGAAACAGCTCGCATCGAAGCCGGATGGCACCACGATGACATCGGGTCGGTACCGGCGGATCGCCGGAACGACGACCTCGGTCATCACCGCCAGGTAGCCGCCATTCCCTGTCCCTGCAGGCAGCGGCACGTTGATCGCGTATCCGTCGCCGGCACCTTCGCCGCGCTCGGAGATCGCACCACTGTCGCGCGGGAACAGGTCGTCCTGGTGGAGGGAGATCGTCAGCACCGACGGGTCGTCGTAGAAGATCGCCTGCGTGCCATTGCCGTGGTGCACATCCCAGTCGACCGTCGCCACGCGAAGTTCGGGATTGCGATCCTGCGCATGTCGGATCGCGATGCCCGCATTGCCGAACATGCAGAAACCCATGCCGGTCTCAGGGCGAGCGTGGTGGCCAGGCGGCCGGATGAGCGCGTAAGCATTGTCGACCGTGCCATCGAGCACCGCATTCATTGCGGCGATGGCACCGCCCGCTGCCAATGCCGCGATGTGAAAGCCCTGGAACCCGAACGGGCTCGTGCCGTCGCCCGCGTCTCCGCCCCTGATGTTCTCGCTGTCGGCCTTGATGCGCGCAAGGTGCTCGGGCGTGTGGACGCGCAAGATGTCCTCATCGGTGGCCGGCGTCGGCACGATG
>CAIVQM010000437.1 GCA_903908025.1 uncultured bacterium | reverse complement strand
CTGCCCGACCTGGAACTGGTGGGGGTACCAGCCGGCATCGGTGGCGGCGCGTGACGCGCCCACCGCTGCGCCCAGGGAATCGGCCAGCGCCTCGATCACGGCGAAGCCCTCCGCCGAACCGACGCCACGACCGCCGGAGACCACGATGGCGGCCTCGGTGAGGTCGGGACGACCACCCTTCGTCGCGACGGTGCGGCCGGTGACGGTGGCCTTGGTCGCTGCGTCCGACAGGGCGACGGTGACATCGACGCGTGCCGGCGTCGCCGGTGCTGCCTCGGGCGCGACGGAGTTGCCGCGCACGGTGATGATCGGGGTGCCGGAGGTGACGGTGGAGTGCACGACCGTAGATCCGCCGAAGACCGACTGCGTTGCCACGAGGGCCGCCGAGACATCGACGGCATCGGTGATGACACCGGAGTTCGTCTTGACGGCGAGCCGCGCGGCCGCCTCCTTGCCATCGGCACTGCTGGCGATCAGCACGGCGATCGGGGACTTCTCCGCGACCAGTTGCGCCAACGTCTCTGCCACCGGTGCGACGGGGTGCTTGCGCAGCGACTCGTCGCCCGCGACATAGACCGTGGTCGCACCGAACTCGCCCAGTGCGGCCGCGGCCGCATCGTCGAAGCCGGGACCGACCCACACCGCGCTCGGCTCGCCCAGCCGGCGGGCGAGCGTCAGCAACTCGCTCGTTACCTTCTTGACGGAACCATCTGCCTGCTCGACCAGGACAAGGACCTCACCCATGACTGCTCTTCCCTCTCTAGCCGGACTCAGATGAACTTCTGATCGGACAGGAACCCGGCCAGCTTCGCGCCGCCATCTCCCTCGTCCGTCACGACGATGCCCGCAGCCTTCGGCGGACGTGCGGCGAAGTCGTCGACCTGCGTCCACGCGGCCGACAGGCCCAGTCGGGCCGCATCCAGACCCGCATCGGCAATCGAAAGCGTCTCGACCGGCTTCTTCTTGGCCGCCATGATCCCCTTGAAGGACGGATAGCGCGGCTCGTTGATCTTCTCCACGACGGACACGACGCACGGCAACGATGCCTCGACGGTGTCGTACCCCGTCTCCGACACGCGCTGGATGGTGACGGTGTCGCCTGCGACGTCGACCTTCTGGGCGAACGTCAGCTGAGCGACACCCAGGCGCTCGGCAACCATCGCCGGCACCACGGACATGCGCGCATCGGTGGACTCCGAGCCGAACATCACCAGATCGAAGCCACGACCGGACAGCACCTCCGCCAGCGCGTAGCTCGTCGCGAGCGCATCGGAGCCATGAAGGGCACCGTCGACCAGGTGCACCCCTGCGTCGGCGCCCATGCTCAGCGCCTTGCGCACGGTCTCCGCCGCGCGCTCCGGGCCCATGGTCACCACCACGACCTCGCCACCATGCGCCTCGACCAGCTTCAGCGCCTCCTCGACGGCGTACTCGTCCAACTCATTCATCACGCCATCGGCTGACTCCCGATCGAGCGTCGAGTCGGCAGCCTGCAGCTGCTTCTCCGCCCACGTATCCGGAACCTGCTTCACGCACACCGCGATCTTCATGGGGGCTGTTCCTCCTGAGGCATCCATTAGTTACTCACCAGTAATATATCCGACCCGACGCCATCGGGCCCGACGGGCACACCGGGTCAGTTGCCGGTGAACTCCGGGCGTTCCTTTGCAATGAAGGCATTCATCCCGATCGTCTGGTCGTCGGTGGCGAACAGCGCAGCGAAGCGGATGCGCTCGATATCGAGGCCCGTCGTGAGATCGACATCCATCCCATGGTCGATGGCCTCTTTCGCCGCGCGCAGGGCAAGTGCCGGACCGCGCGCCAGCCGGGTCGCCAGTTCCTGAGCCGCGGTGTAGACCTCGTCGGCAGGCACGACTCGGTTTACCAGGCCGATCGACAGCGCCTCGGCAGCGTCGACCTGGCGACCCGTGAGCACCAGGTCCTTGGCCCGCGAGACGCCGATCAGTCGTGGCAGCCGCTGCGTGCCGCCCGCTCCGGGGATGATGCCGAGCAGGATCTCCGGCTGGCCCAGCTTCGCGTCGTCGGCAGCGATGCGCAGGTCGCAGCACAGCGTCAGCTCACAGCCACCGCCCAGTGCGTAGCCAGTGACCGCCGCAATGGTCGGCTGCGGGATGTGGGCGACGGCCGTGAAGGCATCCTGCAGCCCGACTGACGCGCGCAGCATGTCCTGATAGGACATGCCGGCCATCTCCTTGATGTCGGCACCTGCTGCAAACACCTTGGGGCCGCCATAGAGGATGACCGCACCGACATCGGATCGGGCGCTGATGTCCTCCGCAGCGGCCTTGATCTCGCGCTGCATCTGCAGGCACAGCGCATTCATCGGAGGTCGCTGGAGCAGGATCGTCGCAACGCCCTGCTCGACCTCGACGGAAATGAACTCCGGCATCGCCTACCTGCTCTCGGCTGTCTGGGCGCGACCGACCCGCGCCCCCGGCAACGAGCGTAGTGGCGGCCCGAGGTCCTGCAGCGTGGGCTGTACCGTGTGCGGGATGACGGGCCACGGATCGACGGGTTGGGACCCGCTCGGCGTCACCCCGGACCGCCATGGTGGAGCCAACGTCGCGCTGTGGGCGCAGGGTGCGTCGGCCGTAGACCTCTGCCTGTTCGACGAGATGGGCCGTGAGGAACGCATCCCGCTGACCGAACGCGTCTTCAACGTCTTCCACCGGCACCTCACCGACCTGCCCGCCGGCACCCGATACGGGTTCCGCGTGACGGGTGACTGGAATCCGGCCGTCGGCCACCGCTGGAACCCGAACAAGCTCCTGCTCGATCCGTACGCGAAGGCGATCGACGGCGACTTCCGCCTTGATCCGGCCGTGTACGGCCATCTCGGCTCCGACGACCTGCAGATGAACCCCGCGGACTCTGCGCCGTTCGTGCCCAAGAGTGTCGTCGTGGACGACTGGTTCGACTGGGGTGACGACGCCTCCCCGAACACCGCGTGGGGCGACACCGTCATCTACGAGACCCATGTCCGGGGCATCACCAAGCTCCACCCCTCGATCCCCGAGCACGAGCGCGGAACCTATGCCGGACTGACACACCCCGCCGTCCTCGAGCACTTGACGACGCTCGGCGTCACCGCCGTCGAGCTCCTGCCCGTGCACCACTTCCTCGACGAAGTGCACCTCATTCAGGACGGCCTCACCAACTACTGGGGCTACAACTCCATCGGCTACTTCGCTCCCCATGCGGCCTATTCCTCGACCGGATCGCGCGGCGGTCAGGTCTCGGAGTTCAAGCGCATGGTGAAGGCGATGCACGCGGCCGGGCTCGAGGTGATCCTCGACGTCGTTTACAACCACACAGCCGAGGGCAATCAGCTCGGCCCGACCCTCAGCTTCCGCGGCATCGACAACGACGACTACTACCACCTGCGCGACGACGGTCGCTTCTATGCCGACTACACGGGCTGCGGCAACACCCTCGACGTCTCCAAGCCGCACGTTCTGCAGGTCGTCATGGATTCCCTGCGCTACTGGGTCGAGGAGATGCGCGTCGACGGCTTCCGATTCGACCTCGCATCGGCGCTTGCGCGGTCATTCCACGACGTCAACATGCTCGGCAACTTCATGACGACCATCCAGCAGGATCCCGTCCTGCGCCGAGTCAAGCTCATCGCGGAGCCGTGGGATGTCGGCCCGGGTGGCTATCAGGTCGGCGAGTTCCCACCGTTGTGGACGGAGTGGAACGACAAGTACCGCGACAACATCCGCGACTTCTGGCGCGGGGACGCCGGCATCGGCGAACTCGGCTGGCGACTGTCCGGGTCAGCGGATCTGTACGCCAGCGAGGGCCGACGGCCGTTCGCCTCCATCAACTTCGTCACGGCACATGATGGCTTCACGATGCGCGACCTCGTGTCGTACGACCGCAAGCACAACGACGCCAATCTTGAGGGAAACCGCGACGGCACCGACAACAACCGCTCCTCGAACAACGGGGTCGAGGGCGAGACCGATGACGTCGCGATCACGCTCGTGCGCCAACGCCAGCTCCGCAATCTGCTGGGCACGCTGCTGCTGAGCACCGGCGTGCCGATGATCAGCG
>CAIVQM010000436.1 GCA_903908025.1 uncultured bacterium | reverse complement strand
CTCGCGCAGCGGCTCGATGACCAGGTGAGCGTTCGCGCCTGAGTCGGGGAACATCGTGCGTTCACGTCGGCGATCGACGATGACGACGCAGGTGCCGGTCGGGCGAGCGGTCGTTGTCTGGAGCCGGACGTCGACTCCGGCTCGGTCGAGTACCGAGCGGATGCCGGCCCCGAACTCGTCGTCGCCCACGCAGCCGACCAAGGTGACGGGCTGGCGATTGATCGCCATCCAGGCAGCCGTGTTCGCGGCAACACCGCCCGGCTGCATCGTGATGTTCGCGGAGGTATCGCTCGCGTAGGCGATGTCACTGTCGATCACGGCGATCACGTCCATCATGACGTCGCCAATGACGATGCATCTGGCAGCCACGGCGCCGCTACAAACTTGACTGCGTGTCGGCCACCGCGATGCGTGCGGCGAGCTCGGCATTGCGGACGATGATCTGCTCGTTCACGATCAGGCTGGCACCGTGCGAGGCGCGGTGGAAGTGGTCGAGCAGGAACGGGGTGACGTCCTTGCCGGTGATGTTGCGGGCCGAGGCCAGACGCAGCCCCTCCTCGAGAACCTGATCATGCACATCAGGATCGAGCTGCTGTTCAACCGGGAGCGGATTGGCGACGACTAGGGCCGAGGGGATATGCAGACGTTCGCGTGCGCTCATCACGTCAGCTACACCCTGCGCCGTATCGACGGACCAGTCGACGGAGAAGCCGGAATCGGTCAGGTAGAAGCCGGGGAATCGGTGAGTGCCGAAGCCCAGCACTCCGACGTTCAGGGTCTCGAGTCTCTCGAGTGTCGCGCCAACGTCGAGGATCGACTTCACACCGGAGCAGACGACAGTCATCGGGGTCACGGCGAGGGTGTTGAGGTCGGCCGACTCATCCCAGCTGTCGCGCGCCTCGCGGTGCACGCCGCCGAGGCCGCCGGTGGCGAAGACGCGGATGCCGACCAGCGCAGCGAGGTGACTGGTTGCGGCCACGGTGGTCGCACCGCTGCCACCTCTGCTGATCAGGGTGGCGATGTCGCGCACGCTCACCTTGACGACATCATCGCGGTTGGCGACCTGCTCCAGGGCGCGCTCGTCGAGGCCGACGTGCACCCTGCCGTCAAGGATGGCGATGGTCGCCGGTACGGCTCCGCGCGACCGGACGATGTCCTCGACCTCTGCGGCGACCCGCAGGTTCTCCGGGCGGGGAAGGCCGTGGCTGATGATGGTGGACTCCAGTGCCACGACGGCACTGCCGGCAGCGAGAGCCGCCTGGACCTCGTCGGTGACCATGATCAGGTCGGGCTGGTTTGTCACGGCCTGACCCTACCGGCGCGGCTTTGGGGCGCGCACGTGCCGGGGTCGCCTTCCGAGGGCCCGGAAGCGTCACAATGGGGTCGTGACGGACACCGGTTACCCGCTGGAGTGGGAGGCCGACGTCCTCCTGCGCGACGGGCACCCGGTCCGGCTGCGCCCCATCGGTCCGGCAGATGCGGACGGGCTACGGCGCTTCCATGCGTCGCTCTCGGCCCAGACCGTCTATTTCCGCTTCTTCTCAGCCAAGCCGGAGTTGTCGGATGCCGATGTCGAGTACTTCACCCACGTCGATCATGTGTCCCGGGTCGCCTTCGTCGTTCTCGATCACGGTGAGATCTGCGGGGTCGGCCGGTTCGATGCCCTCGGTGACGGCAGTGCTGAGATCGCCTTTCTGATCCGGGACGATCTGCAGGGGCTCGGGCTGGGCTCGATTCTGCTCGAGCATCTTGCTGCGGCCGCTCGCGAGCGGGAGGTCACTCGATTCGTGGCTGAGGTGCTGCCGGCCAACAGTCGGATGCTTTCGACGTTCCGTGAGGCCGGATACGAGCTCTCCCAGCACCGCGAGGAGGACGTTATCGCGGTGTCCTTCGAGATCGAGCCGACATCCTCGAGCACTGCGGTGATGGCCGGGCGTGAGCATCGTGCGGAGGCGCGGTCCGTCCAGCGACTCCTGCAGCCGCGTTCGGTTGCCGTCGTGGGTGCCTCACGCTCCCGGGGCGCGCTTGGCCACCTGCTCCTGGAGAACCTCGTGGCGGGCGGCTTCACCGGCGACCTCGTTGCCGTGCATCCGACCGCGGACACGATTGCGGGCGTGCGCTGCGTGCGGTCGCTCGCGGATGCTGGCGCGCATATCGACGTTGCGGTCGTCGTGGTGCCGGCGGAGGCTGTTCCGTCCGTCATGGCGGATGCGGCCGCTGCCGGCGTGCACGCACTGGTGGTCGTCTCGGGAGGGTTCGGAGATGCGGGCGCAGCTGGTCTGGCCCTGCAGACGGAGCTGGTCGCCACGGCCCACGCGTCCGGCATGCGTCTGGTGGGTCCGAACGCACTGGGGCTCATCAATACCGCTGCCGACGTGCGTCTCAATGCGTCCCTCGTGGCGCACATGCCAGCGCCTGGCCGGGTCGGCTTCTTCTGTCAGTCCGGTGCTCTGGGGTCGGCGATCCTCGAACGATTCAGTTCGCGCGGACTGGGTCTGTCCACCTTTGTGTCGGCCGGAAACCGTGCGGATATCTCCGGCAATGACCTCCTCCAGTACTGGGAGGAGGACCCGGCGACCGATCAAGTCCTGCTGTACCTCGAGTCGATCGGCAACGCGCGCAAGTTCGCGAGACTCGTGCACCGGATGGCACACGTCAAACCGGTCGCGATGGTGCGAACCGGGGGATCGGGGCATGCGCACCCGCTTGGGCATGCTGTGGCCAGCACCCGTCTGACGCAGCGCGATGTCGACCAGATTCTGGCCGCCTGCGGGCTGATCGTCGTCGACAGCGTCGATGCCCTCATCGATGTCGGCCGGGTCGCCGCGGCGCAGCCGCTGCCGACATCTGCCGGGGTGGCCATTGTCGGCAACAGCGACGCACTTGCCGTTCTGGCGAACAACGCCCTTTCCGACACCGGACTGCACGCGGCAGCGCCCCCTGCGACATTCGCACGGCAGGAGTCGGCGGATGCCTTCGAGTCGGCTGTCCGCGCAGCAATGGCCGACTCGGCCGTCGGGTCGGTGCTCGCCATCTACGTTCCCGCAGCCGAGCTTGCCGACGATGCGGCGATCCGGGCCGCACTCCGCGCCTGCGCGCAGTGCGGTGTCGAGGCGGGCAAGCCCGTCGTTGCCGTCATGCAGCGTGAAGTCAGCGGCATAGCGGCGGACGGGATCCCAGCCTTCGAGGACATTGAGGCCGCTGTCCACGCCCTCGACTCACTCGCGAAGCTCGCAGCCTGGCGGATCACCGACGCGCGCGCTGGCCTCGAGGCGTCAACGTGGCCCGAACACCCGGGTGGCACCCCGACGCTCGAGCCGGGTGCGGTGGTCGGTGAGCCCGCTGCGCGACTGCTGTCGGACGCGGGATCGACGCGGCTGTCGATCGACCTCGAATCGCCGGGCACGGTGGGCTGTCGGATCCAACTGGTCGAGGATCCGCTGTTCGGGCCTGTGGTCATGGTCGCCGTCGACGACCCGGTCGCGCAGGCGCTCGAAGACCGGGCCTGCCGACTCGCGCCCGTCACGGCCCTGGCAGCGCACGACATGCTGGCCGCCCTTGGAGCGCGGGAGGTGGCGGTGCCCGCGAGCGTCGACCGCGTGGGTGCATTCGAGACGCTGGCACGGGTGATCAGCGACGTGAGCCGCTTGCACAACCTGCTCCCGGGCGTCACGGCGGCCGACCTGCGGCATGTCGACGTTCGCGTCGGCGGACACGTCGCCCTGGGGGAGATCAGGATCGATGTGTCCGGCCAGGCGGTCGTCTCGGACCCGACGGCGCGGCGGCTGTGACGGAGTCACTGCCGAAGGTTCCAATCAGCCCTGTGGTGCGCAGGATCCTGCTCGGCAACACCCTGTCGGCAATCGGCAGCGGCATGACGGTCCCGCTCCTCATCGTGTACCTCGGCCAGGTGCGCGGGCTCGGGACGGGCACCGCGGGGCTGGTGGTTGCCTACATGGCACTCGTCTCGCTGCTCCTCATGCCGGCCACGGGGATCCTGGTCGACCGTTGGGGTCCCCGGCCCGTCCTCATCGGCGGCCTCCTCGTCGAGGCCCTCGGCGTGGCCCTGCTCGCACGTGTCGACTCCACCGGCAGCGCGTTTGCGGTAGCGACGATCGTGTCGCTCGGTGCCTCCTTCACGTGGAGTCCGCAGTCCGCGCTGCTCGGCAGGCTGAGTTCCGCCGACGAACGTCAGCGGGTGTTCGGGATTCAGTTCATGCTGCTGAATCTGGGTATCGGCATCGGCGGCATCGTGGCCGCACTTGTGGTCGACGTGACATCGACGTCGACGTTCACCGTCCTGTACCTCGCTGATGCGATGACGTACCTGCTGTATGTCGCGGTGCTGCTAACCCTGCGCGGGGTGGGCGTCGGGCCTGCGCCGATTGAGGAGGGCGCGCCGGCCGACGGGGGCTATCGCGATGTGCTTCGCGACCGGGTGCTGCTTCGAGTGGCGATCCTCGCGCTGGTGCTGCTGACCTGCGGCTATGGCTCCCTCGAGGTGGGGATGCCCGTGATCATCACAGTGGTCAACGGGCTGCCCGTGTCCTGGGTGGCCATCTCCTTCACCGTCAATACCGCCACGATCGTCGTGATGCAGCTGGGTGTGCTGCGACTGATCCGCGGGCGGTCGCGCAGTCGGCTGATGGCCCTGGTGGCTGTCCTGTGGGCGTTGTCGTGGCTGATTCTCGGCGCCTCCGGACTGCTTCCCGCGGGCCTCGCCATCGTGGCGATCTGCCTGTCGACCCTCGTATTCGCCGTGGGTGAGACGCTCTGGGCGCCGGTCATGCCGGCCATCGTGAACGATCTGGCACCTGATCACCTGCGTGGTCGGTACAACTCCGTCCAGAGCCTCGTCTGGGGCGTGTCGGGCGCGCTGGGCCCCGGCCTGGCTGGCCTCCTGCTCGGCGCGGGCCTCGTCGCGGTGTGGATTCCCCTCGTGGTGGTCGGCTGTCTGGGCGCTGGCGTGCTGGCGCTGCAACTGCGTTCCCACCTGACTCCGGCCCTGGACGGACGTGGCGGGGACGCGGGACCCTGATGGGTGGAACAATGCCGTCATGACGGATTCCGCCATCGGCCAGCAACTCCGCAAGGACATCCAGAAGTCCGGCTACTACCCGGACCTCGTGGCCGACGCACTCGACACGGCTCTGGCTGGAGAGGTGCTGCACTCCTACGTCGTGCACCACGAGGCGACCTTCGATCGCGACGAGCTTCGTCGCCACGTGACGGTGCTGGCGCTGACGCCGACCCGGCTCATCGTCGGACACACCGACGAGCATCCGGCCGACGACGTGAACCCGCGACCCTCGGCTTCGGCGTCGACGGAGGCGGTGCGCATCGAGCGCGTCGACTCCGTGGTCGTGACGCGCGTCGTCACCGACCCGGCGAGTCATCAGGCGGGCGGCGCGGCCGCCGAGGTGGTCCTCACGATCGGCTGGGGCGCTGTCAGTCGTATCGACCTCGAGCCTGCTGCGTGCGGTGACCCGCAGTGCGATGCCGACCATGGGTACACGGGCACGGCCAGCAACGACGACCTCTCCGTGCGGGTGTCCGAGGTTGCGGACGGCGCCGGAGTGGTCCGGCAGGTGCTGGAATTCGCGTCGGCACTCTCGCAGGCGACGGCAGACCGGGCCCGCTGAGCCGGTGACGACGTACATCGCGGCGGGGCCGAGCCTCGCCGATGTCGGCACGTCCGCTGCCGCAGCCCTGGGTGTTCCGGGCTTCACCGATCGGCTGGGCATCGGCCCGTGCCGTCAGGTGGTCGTCTGCCTGATCGACGGTCTCGGCTGGCAGTCGCTCGCGGATCATGGGGCTTACGCGCCGCGCCTGTCGGCCATGGCCGGGGCGCCGATCCGGGCCGTCTTCCCTACGACGACGCCCGTCGGACTGGGGTCGCTCGGCACTGGACTCCTCCCCGGAGCTCATGGTCTCGTCGGGGCGTCCTTCCGTTACCCGGAGACGGGTGAGGTGCTGACACCTCTGCACTGGGGTGGGGATCCCGTGCCGGTGGCCGTCCAGCCCGAGACGACCGTGTTCGAACGCGTCGCCCGCGCCGGGATACGGATGACCTCGGTGTCGCCTGCTGCCTACCGAGACTCCGGCCTGACGCGGGCCGTGCTGCGCGGAGCCGACTACGCACCGGCCGACGACATCGACGCGCGTGTTGTCGCTGCTGCTGAACTGCTGAAGCTCGGCGAGCCCTCGTACACCTACGTCTACTGGCCCGAGCTTGATCGGGTCGGGCACGAGTTCGGCGTCGACAGCGCCGCGTGGCGGGCGGCCCTCGTACGCGCGGACACCCTGGTGGGCCGGTTGCTTGATGCTCTTGTTCCGGGTTCCGCGATGGTCGTGACGGCCGACCACGGAATGGTCGACTGCCCGGCGGACGCGCGGATCGCGGTCGATGACGATGCACGTCTGATGGCCGGGGTGGAGCAGATTGCGGGGGAGCCACGGGCTCGTCACCTCTATGTCAGGGACGGAGCGACATCGGATGTGCAGGCGGCCTGGCAGTCGGTCCTGGGGGAGCGGGCGCTGGTGCTCACCCGGGCCGAACTCGTCGATGGTGGCTACTTCGGGGCAGTCGATGACGCCCTGCTGGAGCGGATTGGTGACGTCATGGCGATCGCCCGCGGCAGCACTCTCCTGGCGAGCCGCTTCGATGCCACGGTGTCGCGACTACTCGGTCAGCACGGGGGTCTGACGTCGGCCGAGGTCGATATTCCGGCGCTCGTGCAGCAGGTGGGCTGATGTCTGGCACGATGTCCGCGTGTCTGAACTGATCTTCTACGCGGGGACGATGGACTGCGGGAAGTCCACCCTCGCACTGCAGACCGACCACAACCATTCCTCACGTGGTCGTTCCGGGGTGGTCTTCACCCGGCTGGACCGGGCGGGGGAGTCAGTGCTGTCGAGCCGACTCGGCCTCGAGGTGCCCGCGGTGGAGGTAGACGCGGAACTCGATCTGCGGGCGTATGTCGTCGAGCAGCTCTCGGGCGGGGCGCGCATCGACTACCTGATCTGTGACGAGGCCCAGTTCTACACCGAGGAGCAGGTCGACCAGCTCGCGGCCATCGTCGACGAGCTCGGTATCGACGTGTACGCGTTCGGGATCATGACCGACTTCCGCACGCGGCTGTTCCCAGGCTCCGCACGGCTCGTCGAGCTGTCCGACCGCGTGCAGGTCCTCCAGGTCGAGGCACTGTGCTGGTGCGGTGCGCGCGCCATCCACAATGCGCGCACAGTCGACGGCGAAATGGTCGTCGAGGGCAGTCAGGTGATGGTCGGGGACACGACTACCGAGCGCAGTCACGACGTGGCCTACGAGGTGCTGTGCCGCACGCACTACCGGTCTCGTACGACGGCAGCCGGATCGCAGCACGCGCACATGTCCGCGACGCCGCTGCCGTTCGGCTAGCGCTACTCGTCGGAGCGGGTGGCTCCGAAGAGGATCTCGTCCCAGCTCGGCACGCTGGCGCGGCCCTTGCGCGGTGCCTTCGGCTTGCGGGCGGGGGCCTTCTTGGCCTCGGGCGCGGCGGTGGGCAGGGGATCCGGCACGACGACATCGGGTGCACTCGGGAGTTCCGTCGGGAGGGGCTCGTCCTCTGCCTCTTCGTCGGCCTCGTCAACCGCCGACTCGTCGGCGTCGGGCACGGCCACGAGATAGGGGCGAACCTCGGTCGACTCCTCGCGGACGACGGGAATGTCAGCAACGAGATCGAGCGCCTCAGCGATATCGAGCTCGGGATCGGGCACGGACACCGGCCGTGCGCCCATCAGGGTGCGGGCATCATCGTCCAGGGGGTGCAGGTTCTTGCCGGCATGGTCATATGACCACAGGGCCGTATGGGCGCCCTTGGCATCTCGGTAGGTGGCCGAAACGATCCACTTTCCGTCCTCGCGGCGCAGGGCATCCCATGCGATCGCATCCTGGGACCCAGACCCGATGGCGGCCAGGGCAGCTTCGAGGAGGGTTGCGCCGCCCCCTGAGCGACGGACCTCGACGGCTTGGGCCTGCTCGGCGATGAACGCACGCTCCGCCAGCAGCGGCTCGGCGTAGCGGAGGACCTTGTCGAGTGGCCAGCCGGTTTCGGACGCAATGATCTCGGCCGAGTCGCCACCGCGAACACGAGCCTGAACTTCCCGAGGGCTGAAGGTTTGCAGAGCCATCTCCAACTGCCGTGATAGGTCGTGCCCGGAAACCGCGGCGATGCGCGGGTCGTTCGCTACGACGAACTTAGCGCCTTTGTCATCCGAAAGGACGACACCGTCCCCATTCGGGGTGGTCCCGATGATGGTCAGCCGCTTCATGGTGTCTCCGGATCCGTGGGGGCGGCCTGGGGATCGTCGACGATTCCACCGGCTGTCGGACCGGGCATCGGGTCACCGACCCACGTGATCGCAGGGAGCGGCTGGGGCCGGCCGATGGAGGCCGTCCGCAGCACGGGCTGACCCACAGCAGCGACGGCGAAGGAGGTACCGGCGCTGACGATGGGCAAGAGAAACGCCCAGCTCGTGCCGTGGGAGTCGACGATGGCGCCACTGAGTGTCGTGCCTGCGGCGAAGCCGATGGCCAGGCCCGAGTTCGCCCACGTGAGACCCTCGGTGAGAAGGGCGGCCGGCACCAGGCGCTCGGTGAGGGAGAAGGTTGCAATGAGGGACGGAGCGACCGCCATGCCTGCGATGAAGGTTGTGACCGTCAGCAATGGGATCGTGTGGACGAACGGTGCCGGAACCAGCACCAGCGCCATGATCCCGGTCAGGATGACGAGCTGCTGGGCCAGCGGACGCCGCCAGTGCCGGGAGCCGAAGACGATTCCGGCAAGCATCGAGCCGAATGCCCACACGCCGAGCACGAGCCCCGAGGCACCCGATCGCCCCGCCTCCTGCGCGAAGGCGACGACGGCCACCTCGTAGGAGCCGAAGACCCCGCCGACGCCGACCGCGGCGATGATCACGTACGTCATCCCGGGTTGCGCGAGGGCGCTTCGGTCGCGTCGGGTCGTGCCCGCGTCGCCTTCGGCCGTACGACGACCGGAGGGTGCCGGCTCGGTGGATCGCTGCAGGGAAAGAACGAGTCCGCCGACCAGACCGAAGCACGCGGCGACGATCAGCGGTGTGGCCAGGCCTACCTGGAACGCCAGGAATGCGGTGAGCAGCGGTCCCATTGTGAAGATCAGCTCGTCGACGACACTCTCGAGAGCGAAGGCGCTGCGGAGGCGATCCGCATCGGGTGCCGCGTAGGCCCACCGGGCGCGCACCATCGAGCCGATCGCCGGCTGGGTGGCACCTGCGAGGGCAACGGTGACGAGCTGGATGGCGAAAGCTGCCTCGAAGTGGACGGCG